>CBEVZO010000425.1:0-4287 GCA_965554365.1 uncultured Anaerolineae bacterium | reverse complement strand
TCAGTAAATCACGGATTTGAACGTTGTGGGTAGACAAATGGCCTGAAACGGGTAAGGTTTTAAGTCGTCAAACACAAAACCAATCCTGAACAGGCCTACCCCATGATACTTGAATACGAACTGACAGCCGAAAATGTGCGCCAAGCGGTGCTGAAGACGTTGCAGGAGCATCTGTCGTTGGAAACCGAAGGCTATCGCTGCGATACCGAGATGACGCTGAACGTGTTGCTGAAAGCGGCAGCGGATAACAGCAGCGTGGAAGCAGCTTGTGCCGAGTTGGAACAGGTGGCGGCGAGCAACACACTCCGCGAACAGTTGAACAACGCGCTGGATGTGGCGGACTTGCGCCAACATGAATGTGAGTTGAATGCGGCCCTGGCGAGTGCTATTCCTGCACATCTGGCGCGCAGCGGACTGGAAATTGCCATCGATTGGCATGATGAACCCTTCTACGGCAAAACGCCGGAACTGCGCACCTATGTGTGTCGCGGTAAAGCCAAGCAAGGGACGACACGCTTCTTTCGCATTGCCAGCGCCTATCTGATATGGCGCGAGGTGCGCTTGACCTTGGCCCTGACGTATGTCTTGCCGGAACACAGCACGTTGGAGGTAGTACAACGCTTGCTGCAACGGCTGGGGCACTTGGGGTTCTGCCACACCACCTTGTTTCTGGATAAAGGGTTTTGCTGCGGGGAAGTCATTCGCTACTTGCAGGCACAGCGCCAACCCGCCATTCTGGCCTGTGCCATTCGGGGCAAACAAGGCGGCAGTCGGGCGTTGTGCAAGGGGCGCAAAAGCTACCGCACGACCTACACCTTCACCGACGGCACTGTGGCGGATGTGGCGCTGGTGCTCACCTTGCCGCCCGGACGCGATGGGCGACGTCGTCGCAAATGGTTGATGTATGTGGTGCTTGGGCTGGACTGGCCGCCCCAGAAAATCAAAACCCGCTATCGTCGTCGCTTTGGCATCGAATGCTCCTATCGCCAGGGTCGGCAAGTGCGCATCATCACCAATTCGATGAATCCCGCCCTGCGGTTCTTTTTCCTGGGCCTGGCGTTGGTGTTGGTGAACGTCTGGATCACGTTGCGCTGGACCTTTGCTCGCCAGCCGGGGCGTGGCCCACGTCGCGTTGACCCTGACCGTTTTCGTTTTCACCGTTTCATCCATTTCTTGATGCGGGCGGTTGAACATGCCTATGGGGTGATCATGTCGATCCCTACTCATCGTTCACCCCAATTCGTGATTTACTGAGTGTATCAAGGAGCGGAGTGGTTCTGTCTGCGGCAGGGGGCGTGAAAACGTTGAATTCAAGGAAGTGGTCAAACGTGTCGTACTGGACCGTGAGTGACACCGTGTTTTGTGTGTTGCCAATGTACTGATATTCGCCTGATCCAGGTTCATCTTCTAGCCAGTGTGTGGCGGAGGGATCGGGCAGCGGGGTGGCAATGTCTAACGTGGCGATGACGGTGGCGGTTTCTGCGGCGTGATGCTCCGCTACTTTGGTATCTGCGAGTTTGTCGGCGCTCAGATTGTTTCCGTCGCTGCCATCAAAGATACCGCTCAGTCCCAGGATCACGGCGGCGATGAGCAGCGTAAGCACGACCCCGATCACCAACCACTGGCGCGGTATGCTGATTGTCGGTGTTTTTTGCGGCGTGACTGAGGCGTTGATCATGTGTGCTAACTGTGTAATCGCTGCGTTTCTATCGCGACTCGGACGTTCCAATATCTTGACGCCAGCGCTATTGAGTAGCGCACGTAGGGTCTCATTTGGTGGTTCGTGGATCGGAACGTAGCTTTCCTGAAAAACGGGGATCATCACTTTGCCCAGTTTGTGAGCGTGTTGGATTTCTTCAAGCACCCATGCCGATTCAAACGTGGACTCAGCTACGAGACAAACAAAAACAGCACTCTTTGCAATCGCGTCACGCAGGCGGGTAGGTAGTGGGCCATCATCGTCCACCTGGCGCACATCGACATACGCTTTAATGTCTTGTACGTTCAATTCGCGTGCGAGCAATTGTGCCAGTGTTGCGCTAGGTATACGGCGATAGCTGATAAATGCGGTAATCATGCGCGTGTCCCCGTAATGTTTACCCGTGCGCATAGTATAGACTATCTACCTTGAGGCACAAGCGAGATGCGCCCGCACGCGATCCGGTGTAGACTGTGCAGCGGGGAGTACAGCAGTACACATAAAGCGAGAGGGAACCGCATGGCGACGCGCACTCTATACCTGGTCCGGCACGGCGACTATTTGCCAATCGACAACTCGGTGTTGGGCGAGCAGCCCAGTATGGCAGCGCGCTACCAACACGCGTGTGAGGTGGGCGGTCTGACGCCGCTCGGCAAGGAGCAGGCGGAGGTCGTGGCGGAGCGCCTCAAGCCGCTACCGGTCACGGCGATCCACACCAGCACGATGCGGCGCGCGGTCGAGACCACGGATAGCATCGCGGCGCAGTTCCCGAAGGTGCGCGTGCGGCGTTCGGACAAGTTGTGGGAGTGTATCCCCGCTGTGCCCGATGCGCCGCATGATCGGGGTCTCCGTAAAAAGTACACGCCGGACGAACTCGCGGAGCAACAGGGGCGGGCGGAGCGTGTATTTGACCACTACTTCAAGCGGGCGCGCGGCAAGGATAAGCATGAGATCATCATCGCGCACGGCAACCTGATCCGCTATTTCATGTGCCGCGTGCTGCACGTCCCGCCGGAGTCGCTGACGCTCAATATGGAGATATGCAACTGCTCGGTGAGCGAGGTGCTGATTCACCCCGATGGGCGCATGATGCTGATCGCCTACAACGATACGGGGTTCATGCCGTACCGCCTGTTGAGTTGCCTGGGCGCGAGGAAGTTCACCTACCGGGAGTTCTTCGCGGCGTCGGCAGCGGGGCGGTTGTGATCGACGTGCGATTGAAATCTCACCCCCCAGCCCCCTCCTTTCAGGGGTAGGTATTTGATTCTAGCTCAACAAACTCATGTTGTGACAACTTTTCTATTGAGAAAACCATGAGCTTTGAGCCATTCTGACCTTTTTAGACCCGTTTAGGAACAATCTGTCTGAACAGAAAACTGGTCAGAACCTTGAACAACGAAAAACCTACCCCTGAAAGCCAGCCCCCTCTCCGGCTTGACAGGAGAGGGGGAGCAAATCGCGCGTTGAGTGAGTTCCGTGTCCCATGTGTTTATGCTGTGTCGTGTGCCTCAACGCCCCACAGCGCCCGCGCGATCTGCGCCTGCCCGTACACCAGCGCCACCAACGAGAAGTGGTTTACCAGTCTTCCGACTCTGCATATCCCAACTCGATCAACAATGAACCAGCGACCGATTTAAACACGGTTTTGTCTATCGCTGTGAACTCATGTCGCCACCGATCACGCTGCCCTTGCCGAAAAGTACGTGTCCCCCCAAACAGTTGTCCCACGACGCGCTCCAGATCAGCGGCTGAAAAACGAATGCCTACATGCTGCGCGCACTCGGCCAACACACGCCTTTGAGTCTCGGCTGAACCACCTCCTTCAGGACCAATCAGATCCTCAAAAGTCAGTGTGTAGTTAAAAGGCTTATCTCGCCAGGGCAACACACTCCGGTATCGTGTCACAATATCTAATAAACCGGGTCGGTCCGGCGCAGGATCAAGCCCCTTGATTGCAACTTGCACGCGAACGTCTCGCGGCAACATTTGAAAGTGCGGATATAACGGGTGCTTGGCATTATCCGCTAGATACTGAGCCAAAGAAAGTACCACATCACGCGGATCGCGCAGCATCAACGTGGACTTCACCCCCATTTCACTCAGCATCACAGCCACTGCTTCAGAGTATGGCACATGCCACACCGCAAACCAACCAGGCCGCAGATAACCTGATGTGCGCCGGATGGCACTCAAGGGCACCATTTCCGGATCGCCAACGCCAATCGGCACAAGTGGATTTTCCGGCCCGCTGATATTTTTGCGATAGCGTAGTCGCCCGCGATACAATCGAATGAAAGAATCGTGTACACTCGGAAATAGTTTCAGCGCTTTGCGCACAAGGTTTGTGCCCGATTTTGGCAATGAGTTGATCACAAATGGGTACATTTGCTGCCTCTATTTGAAATTGCTTTTTGATAGTTTGAAAGGCACGCGCTTCATTATTCACTCTACCATTCTGGAATTTTGCCCGTGAACAAATCGCACTTATTGACTGTAGTTTCGCCTTTTTAATTGTTCGGGCTTGTAATGGCGCAAACATCAACGTTTCGTCAATTTTCAATGCGGTTTGGACCTTAAAATGTCTCCAA
>CBEVZO010000424.1:0-4294 GCA_965554365.1 uncultured Anaerolineae bacterium | reverse complement strand
TGCGCTTCCGCGATCCACAACGCAATCGAGAGGCCCAGGCCTGTGCCGCCCTGCGCGCGCGAACGTGCTTTGTCCACGCGGTAGAAGCGGTTGAAGATGTGCGGCAGGTCGTCGGCGGGGATGCCCACGCCCGTGTCTGTCACATCCAGATGCACCCAACTGTCCGCGCAGCGAATGCCAAGCGTCACCGTGCCGCCCGCGTCGGTGTATTTGACACCGTTAGACACCAGGTTCAGCAAAAGTTGCTTGATGCGGTCGGGATCGCCGAGTACGTGCGCCTGATCAATCTGCCCCAACTGCACGCTGATCGTCTCGCTAAACAGCCGTGCCTGGTTGTAGACTTCGAGGACCAGCGTATCGACGGACACGAGGCGATGTTCCATTGTCAAACGGCCCACGTCGGCTTTGGCGAGCAGCAGTAGATCGTCCACCAACCGCGACATGCGCCGCGCTTCGCTCTCGATGGCGACCATCATTTCCTCATCCGCGCCAAACCGTCGCATCAGGTCCATATTGCCGCGAATTGTGGTGAGGGGTGTGCGCATCTCATGCGACACATCCGCCACAAAGCGCCGCTGCACGTTGAACAACTGCTCCAGGCGTTCGAGCGTTTTGTTGAACGTGTGCGTCAGTTGGCCTAACTCATCGTGGGGACCGTCATACGGAATGCGGCGGCTGAGGTCGTCGGCGGCAGTGATCTGTTGGGCGGTCTGCGCGATGGTGTCGATGGGTAGCAGCGCGTGCCGGGTCAGATAGTCGCCGAGCAGCAACGCCAACAGCAGAACTGCCGTCCCGCCGATGAGCATGATTTTTGTCAGGCGGTCGATGGCGGCGTCCACTGTGTGCAGCGATGCGGCGGTCTGGATATAGCCGCGCACTTCGCCGTTGATCACCAGCGGCGTGGTCATCACGCGCAGATGATAGCCCTCGATCATGCGGTCGCGACGCACTTCGTGATCGTAGCCAATCGCGTGCGGATCGAGCGCATTGTTATAGCCGATGCCGAGCAGATTCCACGAGTGGTTGGTGAGCGTAGTGCGCCCGGTGATGGGGTCATAAACCCAGATTTGCACGAACAGCCCCGGCGCGTTGACGTTTGTCAGTCGCATCGAGAGTTCGCGCAGCAGTTCACGCGTCTGGACATCCGTCGAGCCAGCGGGCAGTGCGCTCAACACCGCCTCCGCGTGGATATCGTCCGCCGCCTGGATCAGCGTGTTATCTACTTGATCGCGCAGCATCCAGTTCAGCACGCTTAACGTAGCGGCGCTGAAAACCAACATCGCAATGGCGAGCAGACTGGCATACAGGAAGGTCAGACGGGTACGGATCGTCATGGTGATCTGGCGAACTCACATCCGGGTGATCGCGGTGGAAGCACACGTCTGCGCCCTCCCCAGCGCGCTCATGGTCTATGCGGGCAGACTGGCAGTGCGCCATAGACGCACGCCCCCCAATCTATGCCACACATCATAGCACCTGAAGGTTAGTGCAGGATGAGAGTTTTCTGCACGCCGCGTAATTCTCACCGCCGCAACATGCGCAGGTGTGTTTTGGCAGTATTGCGAACTCCGATGTGATTATCAAACAATGCGGTACTGATCAGCGCCATGATTGCACGAGGCGTGCCAACATTGCCCAGCACTTCAAGCGCCCGAACGCGCAAACTGGGGGCTTTATGTCTCAAATGACTTTTGATGATCAGTTTCACGACTGATGCGCCCAATTTACTCAGCGTGTCATAGTGATTGCTGAGCGTGTGGTCGTTCCCACCGGATAGAATTGAAACGTTGTCACGCGGGTAGAGTTGTTCATTGCGAATGATGGCTCCTAGCAAAGGTTCGACGGCGATTTCGCCTAGTTCAACCACTTTGTCGTAATTGCCTTTTGCCATCCAATACCACACCTGTTCTTCAACGGTTCCAGGCTGCCAGCCCAATGTATCCAGCGCGTCGGTAACTTCTGAGCGTGGTGCAAGATAGGGTATGATCCAAAGTTGTTGTGCAATCAGGGGCACGGCGCGGGGATCACCAAGTTTTCCCAATGTTTTCGCAGCCTCGACAATGCCTAAATGTTTTTGGGCCCATGCCGTCAGGATGGGATCAATGGCGCGTGGATCTCCGAGGCGTTCCAATGTGCGCAAGGTCAGGTGGTTGGGCAGTCGCGAGTGCTGCGCACAAAGATTGTTGCACAACGGCTCTACCGCAGGTGCGCCAATGTGAACAAGTGTTTCCATATACTGGTTCGCGGTGCCCAGGAAGCCTTGGTTGCGATACGCAGTAGCGGCAGCCTGGATAATCTGTTCAATCGCTTGTGTCGTATCTAATTCACACAATGCTACTGCTATAGTCTTGCAGTAGCCCTCTAAACTATCCTTATCCTGCTGGCGCACTCCCAACGCACTGACTAATCCCGTGATATCTTGGTTGGCTTTAAGTTGCTCAATATCTGGCGGTTGTTGAGTCATGTTCGTAGACTCCCAAAAATTCTATAGCGGGAGCTAATCGATAGGTACTTTTGTGCTCCTGCTAATAACGTGGTCACGTATCGTTCTCACGCAGCACGTAGCCCACGCCGCGCACCGTATGAATCACACGCGCTTCGCCTTCGTCCTCGGTTTTCTGGCGCAGATAACGCACGTACACTTCGATGATGTTACTCTCGCCACCGAAGTCGTAGCCCCACACGCGGTCAAAGATCAGTTCGCGCGTCAGCACACGGCGCGGGTTGCGCATGAACAGTTCGAGCAGTTCATATTCCTTCGCGGTCAGATCGATGTGGCGGTCGCCACGCCGCGCGCGATGTGTGCCCGTGTCGAGTTCGAGATCGGCGAAGCGCATCACTTCCGGGCGCGAGGCGGGCTGCGCACGCCGGAACAAGGCGCGCATCCGTGCCAGCAGTTCATCAAAATCAAACGGCTTGACGAGATAATCGTCCGCACCTGCGTCCAGCCCCGCCACACGATCCGCGACATCTTCCTTCGCGGTCAGCATCAGGATCGGCACATCGCCCGCTTTACGCAAGCGGCGGCACACTTCGATCCCATCCAGGCCGGGCAGCATCCAGTCGAGGAGCACCAGGTCGGGCGGATTTTCACGCGCCATGCTGAGGCCGCTGGGGCCGTCATACGCCACGTCCACGCGATAGCCCTCGTAGATCAGGCCGCGCTTGAGAAAGCTCGCGATGCGTTCTTCGTCTTCAATTACCAGAATACGTTCGGACATCTCTTCCCGTCCTTTCAGGCAACAATGCGTGCCTATGATCCCCAGGTGAGCGTGTGTATGGGCGGTGCGGGTTGGCCCGCTAACTCGCCGCTGAAGTTGTAGCCCACGTCGATCAAGATCAGTGTGCCCGCCTGCGGACCCGTTTCGGTCGGCTGCACGCGCAAGCCCGCAATCACGAATTGGCCGTCGCGCGCCGCAAGCACCGGATACTCTGCGAAACCACCCGCCGGACCAGGGAACACGGGACCGAAGGGACTGTTGAGCGAGGCCGCCTGCCACACCCGCGCGAAGACCGGCCCCATCGCAGCCGAATCGCCGACCAACGCGTACCAGAGGCCGTCCGCACCGGGAATCACGTCATAGACCGGCTTATTGTTGATCAGGTGCAGCGGCTCGGCGTCCGGCTGAGCGGGGTCCAGCAGCAGCAGTCCCGGCTCAGAATAGCCAAAGAACGAGGACCATGCCAACACGCGCCCGTCATCCGTCCAGCGCCCTGCGGCGACTGACGTGTATAGCATCTCGGTGATCGTGCCGCTGGCGAGGTCCAGCACGCCCAGTCCCGCGCCTTCCCACAAGCCAATCGTGAGCAGCAATTGCGAACCATCAGGACTCCAACGCGGATCAGCGTAATAGCGCAGCACGCCGATGTCCTCAGTCAGTTCGGTGAAAGGCACGCTCTGCGCGACAAGCGTCGGTGTGCCGCCCGCCGCCGGAATCAGCCATGTGCCGCGTTCATCATGATAGGCGATCTGCGCCCCATCGGGACTCCAGATTGGCTGAGGCCGCGAGAATTCCAGTGCCAGCAGCGTGAGGTTCGTCGCGGGGGTCGTTCCGACCGGCGCAGTGAGCAGCGCGTCGCCCGCCACATACGCGATCTGTGTCCTGTCCTGATTCAGGCTGTAGCCCACCACCGGGTCCACATCGAAGGTGATCTGCTGCGGGAGCGTGCCATCCGGCCCTAGCGCCCACACCTGATCGATCCCGCTGGCATCCGGCGCGATGAAGTACAACGTCGCGGGCAGCGGATACCCTACGAGAGGCGGCAGCGGCAGCGGCCCCCAGGCAAACGCGAG
>CBEVZO010000423.1:0-4303 GCA_965554365.1 uncultured Anaerolineae bacterium | reverse complement strand
CGCGGAAGTGTCCGCGCTGCCCGAACCGGCCCCTGGCATGTGGTTTCAGGCGTTTGACGCAGTTGATCCGCGTGTGACCATTGGCGCGCTCACCGTCATCGCACGCGCGGACACTGTGCTGGACGATTTCCAGGTCTACGGGGTGGGCATGGACCCCGCAGATTATACGACGGGGTGGCTGCCCGATGCAGGGTGGCATTGTGCAGCGTATCTCCCGCGTCAGTACCAACTGGCAGGCGATGTCTACAGCCTGGCGCAACGCGGGACAGCGCCCGCCGACATCACCCTCACGCTCAGCGCCACGCCGGACCTGTTCAGCGATCCCGCCGCGCTGGAATTGCACACCTGGAATAATGCCGCCGCGATCTGGGAGCCGGTCCTCGCGACACCGGACGACACAGGCACATTCACGGTGACACTGCCCGTTCTGCCACCCTGTATCACCATCTTCCAGCGCGCTGACGACTACACGCCGACGGTCAGTATCGCGGTGCGGCCCGGCGACATCTACGCACCGGACCTGCTACCCGCACACACGCGTGTGTTCGCCGGAACCCTGCACCCATCGCACGGTGGTACGGTGCAGGTGAATCGCGGCCCAGCGTTTGACCTGCGTCCAGGCTCATCGATTGTCGTGCTGGCGCAGAATTTCACCGATCCGGCGGTGGTCGATGTCGCGACGATCAACACAATCCTCGCTGATCCGTCACAACGCACAACCCACGCGCACGCATTGGCGGCGTTCATCAACGCTAACCTGGATTATATGGGTCTGGCGCTGGATTACCGCGATTTTGATCCGGCGCTGCGCGAAGCATACACGCTGCTGGTCACAGAACTGACGCGGCTGCTGCATTGGAATGGGCACACACTGACCGTGATCCTGCCCCCGCCCAGCAACCTGCGGGATCAAACGACGTGGGGTACTGAAGCGTATGATTGGGCCGCGCTGAGCCGCATCGCCGACGAGATCATCGTCATACTGCCGTCCAGCGGCAAGCCGTTTGTGGGCGTAGCCGAACCCACCCCCACCGAAGCGCTCATCGCCTGGGCGCAGACAATGGTCGATCCGCTGAAGCTGGTCCTCAGCCTGGATGCGCTGAGTGTGGAAACACAGTTAACCTCCGGGGCGGCGACCCCCATCACGTTCCAGCGTACGATTGACGATCTGGGCCACATCGCACTGCAACCCGCCACGACCACCCTGGAACCGTTACAACCGGTCACGGCACGACTGAATCCGCCCGATGGGATCACGGCAAACTATGGGCGCGACATGGTGGCAGACGTGCCCTATGTGGCCTACTACGCCGATGGGACACCCCTGCGTACGATGTGGCTGACCGACATCAATACGCTGGTCGCCCGCGTGACACAGGTTCAGCAATTGGGCGTCGGCGGCGTGATGATCACGAATCTGATGGCTCCGGGCACTGTGCCGGGCGTCGAGAACACGCTGCTACGCACGGAACTGGGCGGCGGGATCGCCACCGCGCCTCTGAAATTCGAGATTGAATGGACGGTGCGCCAGGGCGACCAGACTATCGGACACCAAATGCTGCTGCCCGGTGAGATGTTTGCCTTTGTCACCACCCCGCGCGGCAACACACTGGCCGTCGAAGCACGCTTTAACGGGATGCTCCTCACCTCAAAATCCGTGTCAGTGGTGGGTATAACCACTGACGACACCGCCGACACAACGGCCACACCGTTGCTCGACTTCGGAGTCGGGGTGCATGTCTCTGGACCAGAAACCATGACGCCCGCATTAGCAGGGCTGGCGGATGAGTGGGTCGCGTTGGATATCGTCTTCCACTCTGGCCTGGACCCCCACCCGTACGAAGCGCAGCTACAGGCGCTGCGTGACCAGCAATTGAACGCCAAAGTATATGTGCGGCTGTTGGTAGACATAGCCACATTCACGCTCGCGGAAACGGACATATTCCACCGCGAATATGGCCTGTTTGCTGCGTCGCTGGCGCGCTATGGCGCAGACGCAATTGAGGTTTATCCCAGCCAGGCGAATCTGTGGTCACCTTTGAACCATACAATTCATCTCGCCACCACGTACTCCTTTATCAAAAGCACAAGCCCCGAAACCCTGGTGATCGCCGCGCTCCAGATCGACACTGAGCTAGATGTAAATTTCTTCATTGACATGAACCAATACAACATTGCCCGATTCATGGATTGCGCGGGGATTCAGGTGCAAGCCGATGCCACATTCGCCGCGCCAGACGAAATCATCAACCAGAAAGTTGCGCAGGTCCATGATGTACTGGGACAGCCGTACCCTGTGTGCATTACGGCAGGCTATTGGACCACGCCCGACAACACGGACGCTCAAGGAGATTGGCTGGCCGGGGCAGTGGTATGGAGTCAGGTTCACGAATGGGTCCCGCTGGTGATGCTCTGGACCGCCAATACTGGTCTTTTCGCGCCGGATGATCCCAACACGGGCTTTGTGCTGCTGCAACCCGACGGCTCCTGTCCCGCGTGTGAGGCGATCCGCGCGGTGCTAGACTAGCGGCGCGGCGCGCGTGCAGCCGAGGCTATGGGCATGACCACAGAGGCATTTAACGCATTTATCGTCGCGTGGACTATGCACGACTACGCGGCGTTGAAAGCTAAATTGACCGCTGCCGGATTCCGTTTCGAGCCAGTTGACGCTACAGCACACATCCGGTTGGCAGTGCCGTTTGAGCAGATCGACGCCTTCGCCGCGCTGTGCCAGACGCACCTTAACGCACCAGTCAATTACGTGGATGTTCAGTTCTCCGACCGCCGCACCACAGTCGTCATCTTTCGTGATGCGGTACACCACATCACCGATCAAGCGCGTAACGATGCAATCAAAGCGTGGGCCATCGACCTCGGTTTGCCGCCCGAACAAGCCGATTGGTCGACCAGTTTTTGAGTGAACATCAATTTGCCACATTAAAGGAACATGAGTCTTCCGTAACGTAGGGAAATCGTTGTCTCTAGGCAATAGGTTTGCGTTACAATAGGGGCGATGTTGCGTTACTGCGTCATCACTCTGTTTTCTCAATAGTTGCTGCCGAACGGTGGCACTCCCCTTTGCGCCGTTCATTGGGCCGCGCATTAAGGAGTAACCCAAGATGCAATCTCCTACGACTGTCACCCGCGAGCGTCAGATACGCGGTTTCGTGATCGCCTGGTTGGGCATCACCCTGCTGATGGGCGCGCTGACGTTCGTCGGCATTTACTACGCCACCGGCGTCGCCAGTGCCAGTGATACAGCGAGCAACTCGCATGTGGTAGCGCAAGCGCAGCCGGTCGTTGACGCCCCGTCGAATGCGAACGCCGCCGTGCCACAAAATGACGAGGCTCCTGCTGCTGCGCCCGACACCAGCGGGATACGTTTTGCGCAAGACGCGACTCCGATCCCGACCATCACGCCGCGCCCCGCAGACAACCAGAGCTATCAGGTCGGCATTCAGGTGCAGGGCAACCCTGACCCCAGCGTCTATCAAATCTGGATGGGCGAAGTGCGCGATAAGCTGAAATTGGGCTGGATCAAGCACCAGGTGCGCTGGGAAGACATGGAGCCAGAACCGGGCCTGTATAACTGGGACGAACTGGATGTCACGATGGCACAGACAGCCGAGTATGGCATCAAAGTCATGCTCAGCGTCGTGACCGCGCCGGACTGGGCGCGCGAACCCGGCAACCAGCGCCTCAATGAAGTTGGTCCCCCTGGCAACCCGCAAGATTACGCCAATTTCTTGCTGACGATGATCTACCGCTATCCGGGCCAGATTCACGCGATTGAGGTCTGGAACGAGATGAACCTCGACCGCGAATGGGCCTCGGTCTATGGCCTGAGCGCGCAGAAATATGTCGAATTGCTGACCGTCGCTTATCAGACGATCAAGAGTGCTGATCCCGGCATTATCGTGATCAGCGGTGCGCTTTCCCCAACAGGTGTCAACGATGGCGTTGGATCCTACGACGACTTTGTGTACATGGACATGCTGATCCAGGCCGGGGTGCTGAACGTGACGGATTGTGTCGGCGCGCACCACAACGGTTACAACATCGGCCCCGGCGTGCCCTGGAACCAGGTCCCCAACGATCCGACCGCCACCTTCCGGGGGCCGTTCGATAACTGGCATCACTCCTGGTCGTTCTACAGCACACTCAACGGCTACGCGCAGCGCATCCAGCAGGCGGGCAGCGCCACCAAGCTGTGCATCACGGAGTTTGGTTGGGCCACCACCGAGGATTTGATGGGCTATCCGGCAGGCTTCGAGTTCGCCAACGACAACACGCTGGCGGAACA
>CBEVZO010000422.1:0-4305 GCA_965554365.1 uncultured Anaerolineae bacterium | reverse complement strand
GATGACGTTTGTGTTAGAACCGGATCGCCCAATTGTGAATAGCTACCAGCGCTTGATTCTCTCGAACCGCGTGGATGGTTTTGTGGTTTCACATACGAACTGGGACGATCCGCGCATTGAAATGCTGATGGATTCCGATGTGCCGTTCGTAGCTTTTGGGCGCGCGAATGCGGAATTCGAGTTCGCGTACGTGGATGTAGATGGCTACGATGGCATGCGCCAGGTCACTGAACACCTGCTGGAACTAGGACACACGCGCTTTGCATATATCGGCTGGCCGCCAGAATCGGTGAGTGGTGACGCGCGTTACAGCGGCTACCGCGAGGCTTTGCAGGATGCCGGAATCGATGTTCGAGAAGCGTCGGAACGGCGCATTTGCAACTGCGTTGACGAAGGATATACCGCTGCGGCAGAGTTGATGACTTTGTCACCGGCACCGACCGCGATTGTCTGTGTCAGCGACGTGAACGCGGTAGGCGCCATGCGCTACCTGACGGAACACGGTTATCGTGTCGGCGTTGATGTGGTAGTCTCAGGGTTTGACGACATCGCGCTGTCAGAGTTTTTGTCGCCGCCGTTGACCACTGTGCATCAGCCGCTTGAAGTGATTGGCGAGCAGTTGATCCAGATGTTGCTTACGCACATCAACAAAGAGGGCGTCCCTGCGCGCGAGCAACAAGTAGTGCTCAAGCCGCAACTCATTGTACGGGAAAGCACTGTTCCAAAAGCAACTTGATTGGTTTTGACTGACAACAGACGCGGGAGTATCAATGGCTATTCCGATTACACCGGAAGTACGTAGTTGGCATGTAGTTGAGGCGAATTTCTTCTTAGAAAAGCAGCACCACAGCGAAACGATTCTGACCGTGGGCAACGGTTATTTGGGCACACGTGGCACATTTGCTGAAGGATATCCCGGCGAGCTGCCTGCCACGTTGATTCACGGCGTCTTTAACCACCACCCTGATGACCTGGTACCCGATCTTGTCAACGCACCCGCATGGTTTGCCGTGACCATTACGGTGGATGGACACACCTTTCGCCTGGACCAGGGGGCCGTGCTTGGGTTTCGGCAGGTCCTCAATATGAAAACTGGGGTGCTGCGCCGTGAGGTGTTGTGGCAAAGTCCGGCGGAGCATGTGGTGCGGTTGACCTTCGAACGTTTTGCCAGCATGGACGATCAGCACCTTCTCGCACAGCGCATCACGATCACGGCCCTGGAGCCGGTCGCACATCTCATCTGTAGCGCACACCTTGATGATGCCCGCGCACGCAACATGATTTTTGTGCCAGATGAAGGGGTGAAGCTGGTTTCACATTGGGCTACAGTGCAAACGGAAGCGGACGGTGCGCGGGCCTGGTGGGACGCAAAAACCGCGCAAAGTAGCTACGGTGTGCGGTTTGGACAGTATGTGAGTCTCGATGCTGATGTCGTGTTGGAACCGGTCGGCGGCACAAGTCCGGGTAGCCGTTTTGAAACAGGACTTGGCGTAGGTGAGAGCGTCGCGCTCACGCGCCTCGTGGCAGTGGCAACCAGCCGCGATACTGATGATCTGCCAGCGTTTGTCGCGCAAAAACTTGATCACGCGGATACTCAGGGCTACGATGCACTGAAAGCCGCACACGAAGCTGCTTGGCGCGCGATTTGGGACGACATGGATATCGTGATTGAGGGCGACGAATATGCTCAGCGCGCGATTCGCTTCACGACCTATCATATCACCATTGCCGCCCCGCACCACGACGAACGAGTGAGTATCGGTGCGAAAACGCTCAGCGGATCGGGCTATAAGGGCCATGTGTTTTGGGATACCGAACTGTTCGTGCTGCCGCCTTTCACCATTACACAACCAGAGGTGGCGCGTGCCCTGTTGATGTATCGCTATCACAACCTGGCCGGGGCGCGCGCTAAGGCACGCGAAGCCGGTTACGAAGGCGCTATGTTCCCTTGGGAAAGCACAGACACGGGCGAGGAGACTACACCTCGTTGGTCGTATCCCGACGAACACGGAAATCGCATCCGCATCTGGACCGGAGACAACGAGCAGCACATTTCGTCCGATATTTCCTATGCAGTATGGCAGTATTGGCAATGGACCGGCGACGACGACTTTTTACGCGACTACGGTGCAGAAATCATCCTCGATACGGCGGTCTTCTGGACTAGCCGTGTGGAATGGAACGCTGAGGCGGAGCGTTACGAACTGAGCCAACAGATCGGCCCAGATGAGTTCCACGAAAACGTGAACAACTCCGTCTATACGAACCGCCTTGTAGTGTGGCATCTGGAATGTGCGTTTGCTGTGTTAGCGTGGTTGGCCCAACACGCGCCTGATCAAGCGCGCACCTTAGCCGGCAGATTGGATTTACACGACCAACGCTTTGCCCGGTGGCGCGACATCATCGAAAAGATGTACATTCCACGCGATGAAGAACGGGAAGTATACTTGCAGTTTGACGGCTTTTTTGAGATGGACCAGATTGACGTGCAGGCTTACGAACCACGTGTGAAAAATATGGACGTAATTCTGGGACACGAGCGCACTCAGCGCACTCAGGTGCTCAAACAAGCGGATGTGATCATGTTGATTGCGCTGTTAGGTCCAGCGCTGGGCACACAGGAAGAGTTGATTCGCAACTGGGACGCATACTCGCCGCGAACTGCTCACGATTCGTCGCTTAGTGCAGCGATCCATGCCTGGGTTGCTGCACGGCTGGGACTCATTGAGGTTGCCTACGGTTTCTTCATGCAGTCTGCCGGGCTGGACCTGGAAAACAACAAAGGTAATGTGCGTGATGGGATTCACGCGGCGGCAAGTGGGGCATTGTGGCAGGCAATCGTATTCGGTTTTGCTGGTCTGCACCTTGATGCAGATGGCAACTGGCAGGTTGATCCGCATCTGCCACCGTGGTGGAAATCCGTTAGTTTTTCATTTTACCATCGCGGCGAGAGACACCGTGTGACAATAGCATGACCACGCCTATGTTGGGTTGAGATTGCTACCGATGGCGCACAGCGTCAGGGGGCAGACTTGGCATGTTTCTAGGCCTCTTGCTTCAGTGCAAACAGCCGCTCAACAGCCTGCCGATAGCCAGTTTCCTCACTCAAAAGCACGTAGCCCCCGAGGGGTCTATACCAATTGGGTCAGCGGTTAGGCTCAATCGTTCTGCAGGATTTGGTATACGCGTTGCCATGAGACTTGATACTGTGCTCCGCGAGATCCGATACGGGAACACCCTTCGCATAAGTATGGCAAATGAGTGCGTTTCTTGCGAGTTGTTGCACTGTCCCATCTGAGACCGGAGAGTCGCGTAGAAGACTGCCCCAGTATACGACCCTGTTTCCGTACTCCAACGCCTCTGAGTCGTTTGCAGGGAGAGTCACTTGCTGCACAGCAAACAACCGCTGTACAACAAGCAACTCTCGAAGAATTGGCTGACCTGACGCTTGAGAAGTTCTGGCTCCAGGAAAGCCGTGTGATTAATCAGATGCTACACCGCATTATGGGCAATCGCCGACTTATTATCCTCAACAAAGAGGTGATAGGTGTAGCCTCTCACCGCACTCAACGGCGGCGCAACTAGCGATCTACCACCCGCGCTTGCCAAGAATTATCTGGTCTGGACCTACATTGATCCCCACCATCGGCTCGCCCAGATCGCGGCTGACTTCCGCGATAATCTGCGGATCGTTGAAATGCGTCGTTGCCTCGACAATCGCCTTCGCGCGGCGGGCCGGATCACCGCTCTTGAAGATACCCGATCCCACGAACACACCATCGACACCCAACTGCATCATTAGCGCGGCGTCGGCGGGCGTCGCGATGCCCCCGGCGGCAAAATTCACGACCGGCAGACGACCCAACTCGGCAGTTTCTTTCACCAGTTCATACGGCGCGCCGATGTCTTTGGCATACGTCATCAGTTCATCAGATCGCATGGTCGTCAAGCGGCGAATCTCGCCCAACACGGTGCGCGCGTGCCGCACTGCTTCGACCACATCGCCGGTCCCGGCTTCGCCCTTAGTGCGAATCATCGCCGCGCCTTCACCAATGCGCCGCAGCGCCTCACCCAGGTTGCGACAACCGCACACAAACGGGATGCTGAACTCGTGCTTGTTAATGTGATACTGCACATCGGCGGGAGTAAGCACTTCGCTCTCGTCCACATAATCCACACCGAGCGACTCAAGAATCTGTGCCTCGACAAGATGACCAATGCGCGCCTTCGCCATCACGGGGATCGTCACCGTGTCCATAATACGCTCGATCAGGCCGGGATCGCTCATCCGTACCACGCCGCCCG
>CBEVZO010000421.1:0-4308 GCA_965554365.1 uncultured Anaerolineae bacterium | reverse complement strand
TCAGCAGTTAGCTTTTAGTAGGGGCGCTGTTCTACTGCGCCCATTATTGATCAATGCTCGTCCTGGGCGCGGCAAAACAGCGCCCCTACGCGCCCGTCAAATCGCACAACGCTGAGGGCTGAAACCCTCAGCTACACAAAATCAAAGGACCGTCAACGGCCCTCGCCGCCAGCGAGTACGTTGGCCCGCTTGTCTCCCCCTCTCCATAAGTTGCATCGAGCGACAGCGAGATCAACTGTCTCGGATGGAGAGGGGGCCGGGGGGTGAGGTAAACCCGACCGCACCATGACTGCGCTTGTTCTCCGCCTACTCCGCCAGCCACACCGCCGGATCGTACTCCGCACCCGGCACAAACCGGTAAATCTTATCGTGATACACCTGATCCGGCGAACATTCCTCAATTTTCGTCCCATAATCCAGGCAACGCGGCACATTATAAACCACTTCCAACAGACCCAGATCGACCATCGCGTCGAACTTCGCCAGCCCCGGCGCATGGCCCGCCGTCTGCCGCAGCGTGTCGGGATCGGTGCGCACATCGCCATAAAACGCGCGCTCCAACGCCCCCACCACAATATACTCGATATCGTAGTGTGCGCTCAGGTTCATTGCCGTGCGAATACCCTCCGGCCCGCTGAGTTCGTAGAACGCCGCCGCGTTGTTCTCGCGCGTCTGGACCAGCAGATTCATGTATTGCAGGCTGTGCTGTTGTATCTGGTGGAAGCGCCAGCCGAGGAGAGTTGGCAGCCCGGTGTAGATGCTGATCCGCCCACCCCAATGATACTCGGACGGGTACAGATGCGCCTCCGCGATGACGGGGGTGCCCTCGACATTGTCTTGCAGCCAGCGGATCATGTCGTAATCGCCTTGCAGTGGGAACCACAACTCATGCTCGCCATGCACCGCATACTGCATGTAGTCCATGCCGTCCAGCGTGAGCGGCGTCTCGTCCTTGTTGAAGCGATCCAGGAAACGCGCCTGTGTCGCCACGAGCGGATACAGCAGCGCCAGACTGAACAACAGCGCCAGCCCGGTCTGCCAAAGCATCCGCAGGCCCGCGCCCCAACGCCACGACTGGTGCAGCATCCACGCCAGCACCACGCCGCCCACAATGCTCAGCATGAACCACACCTGCAAGTAGAACTTGAACACGGTGTTCTGCCGCCCGATATCGCCGTCCAGCACGATCAACTCTACGCCGAGCGAGATCGCCAGCGCCAACACAATAATCGCGTGGACCGCGCGCAGCAATGGCGCTTGACGCGGCATGAAGAACAACAGCCCCGCCCACGCGATCAGCGGCACGGTCAACTGCATGACCGGCACATCCCGCGCACCGACGACGATGCTGCCCGCCACGATGAGCAACAGCCCGCCGCCGATCACCGTCACCGGCACGCCCAATCCACGCAGGTCGCGCACACGGGCGGAGCGCAGCAGTCGCGCCGTTTGCCATATCAGGAACGAGATCACGATGAAGATGAACGTCCCGAAGACGTAGAGATACGCCCACAGCGGCGTGGTGGGCTTTTCCCAGGGACTTATCGAGTTGTACGCCGTTGCGAAGTACATCGTGAACGGCAGCGCGGCGATGAACGTCAACGCCACAAAGCCGCCGACGCGTCCGCTCAAGCCGACCAGTACGCGGCGGTTAATACGCGCTTTGAACGCGATCAGCAGCACGACGTACAACCCAATCACCAACACCAGCGCCCCGACCGCCCACACCAGCGCGCTGCTGATGGTCAGGGCCGGGTCGATCCACTCCTCGCCATACGCAAGACCGTGCTGCTGTTGCTGTTCCAGGCGCATTTTCTGCACGAGATACCACATAATCCGCGCGACCAGCCCCAGCGGGATCGCAAACGCCAACACCCACAGCCGCCGCGCCTGCCCCGGACTGAGCATATCCCACAGCCACTCAAACGCAGGCGACAGTGGTCGATCTTCCGCCACACGGGAAGCGTCGATCCACGCAACATAGGTCAGGCCCGCGCCGCCGAGCAGCAAATACGTGATCCAGTCCCACGAGTTTGTGGGACGCAGCACGCCGACCGCTATCGCGCCGATCACCAACGCAATCCCCGCTTCGTACCAGGTACGGAGGCTCTGCCCCGCGCCGATGATCTCCGCCAACAGCCACAGCAGCACGAGTAGCGTAATCGGGAACGCCATCATGTGCGCGTGCAGGTCGCCGTAGAGGAACGTGAAATACGGCATTTCGGC
Organism: uncultured Anaerolineae bacterium; assembly: GCA_965554365.1. GTDB lineage: Bacteria > Chloroflexota > Anaerolineae > Aggregatilineales > Aggregatilineaceae > CAYRNY01. The sequence goes on along the minus strand of CBEVZO010000421.1, from coordinate 2,082 downwards.
AATCGCATTGTTGCCCGCGCCATTGGGCAACTCGGAAATCACGCGCGTCGGAGCCCAGTACCAGCGGTGTGTCGCCATCGGCAAATCATTGCCCGCGACCACTTCCTTAAGGCCCTCGCGAAACGCGTCCAGCAGATCGAGATTACCCTGCAACTCGTAGCGCCACAAATCCCACAGATAGGGGTGTTCCGCCTGTTCCGTGATGTAGTCTGCGGTGCGATCCTGTGCCGCCGCCGTCACCGCCGCGATCTCATCTGGCATTTGCGGCGCGCGGTCCATCTCATCTTCGAAGGCGTCCAACTCGTCGTTGTAGTAATCGTTGTAAATCGTCAGGCGTTCGCGCTCCAACTCGCCACGCCGCATCTGATCGTAAAGCGCGGGCCGTTCGTAGCCGCCGAGTTTCGCGACGTTGGTCACGAAGACGCGCACCGTGCCCAAATTGCCCAACACAATCGCCAGCAGCAGCGCCAACAACCCCGCCACCCAGGGATTGCCCACCGGGTGACGCAAATCGCGCGTCCGTTTGGGTTGGGTATCGGCGGCAGACGTGTCGCCGCCGGGCGCGGCAAGCAGCGCCCCTACGGTGTCGCCCGCCCCTCCCCCCCTCTCCGCGTGTGGAGAGGGTGCGCGCGAACTCTGTTCGCGTTGGGGGTGAGGTTGTTCTTCGTCTTCATCGGGCATATTGCCATACGCCCCTACAGGCGCGCCGAATTCCTCCGCCGCCTGACTCCCCCTCTCCGGCTCAGACGGAATGAGGGGGCGCGAAGCAAGTTCGCGTTGGGGGTGAGGTTGGGTTTTCGCCTTGACCCAGTTGTACGCAATACTGAACACGCCGACACCCGTCATCGAGTACAGCGCGGGAATGATCAGGTTGTAGGCCAGCGTGGGTCGGATGCCGAGCAGCTTCACGGGCGCGCCGACGATCACATAGCCGAAGTAGTAGTAGTTGATGTAGCCACCGGAGAACCAGGGGTCCAGCGGCGGGAACACGGAACTGCGCAGCACAGCATTGAAGTACGCGAAGTCCATCGGCTTTTCGCCGCCAAACGCGCTGTGCCACAGGTCAGGATTGCCTTGCCGCACACCCAGGAACGCCATAAACAGCGCCAACGCGAGCGCCTCAAACACCACGAGCCGCCGCCATTCTGCGCGGACATACGCCACGAACGCCCCACGCCGTCGCCAGATCACGAGCAGACTCAGTACCGCGAGTGCCAGCACCAGCCCCCACAAACCGCCGCGCGTCCAGGTGGGCAGATTCAGCGTCCCGCCAACCCACGCGACCCACGCGATCAGCAACCACGCAGTGATCTTCGCCGCTGAGAAGCCACGATCCGGCAGCGCGGGCAGACTCACGAATAGCAGCGGCCACGCGATCCAACCGGCGATCACCATCAGCACCCACCACGCGATCACCGCAAGCACCTGACTGCGGTTGACTAGCGCATCCATATCGAACAGGTCGGACCATGTACCGCCGTCCTGCTGCGCCTCCCACTTTTCGTCGGTGAGATGCAGCAGTGTCGGGGATTCGGTGGCGGGTTTCGCGCCCTGCACCACCTGCCCCACCGGTTCGGGGTCCGTCACGTAGCCGGGAATCGCCGTCGTCACATTCCGCCGCGACACACCATCCAGGATCGCGCGTGTGTTTTCTGGTGAGTAGGCGTCCGTCTTTGCAAAGACCAGCACCGCCGGGTGATCGTAGACGTGAAACGCTTCCTCGGCTTCCCAATGCTCATTCAGCCAACCAGGAAGATCATCGGTGGGCAAAATCTGGTCGGGAATCTCGAACGGTCCCAGACGCGGATTAGAGACAAACGTCTCGACCAACTCGAAACCGAGCGAGCCATCCCACAGCGCGTCATAGTACGCGCCGGACATCGGCCAGCGCCAGGGGATACGCACGAGCGTGTCATAGAAACGGTTGCTCGTGATGACGATGTAATCGGCTTGATCCAGCGCATTGAGCATCGCGCGGCGCTTCTCGTCGTTGTCTTCCGCGACCATCCACAGCTTGAGGCCCTGGTAGTAGCCGGAGTACATGTTCAGCGCCATGCAGTTGTAGTCCGACAGCCCCGACGG
>CBEVZO010000420.1:0-4319 GCA_965554365.1 uncultured Anaerolineae bacterium | reverse complement strand
GTTTTCTGTGTAGCTGCCAGTTTGCGCACAGCGTGGACTTTGCTATAGTTGGATACAAGATTACTTGGGCAGCGGCGCAAAAATCGCGCACTGCCGCATGTACTTAAGTCTTGCTGAGGAGCAAACCCATGACCCACATCATTACGAGTCTGTGCCTGCGCGATGGCGCGTGTGTGGACGTGTGCCCGGTGGACTGCATCGTGGCCGGTCAGCCCGAAAGCGAATGGCCCTGGTACTTCATCGACCCCGCCACCTGCATCGACTGCGGCGCGTGCATTCCCGAATGCCCACTTGAAGCGATTTTCGTGGAAGACGAAGTGCCCGACGACTACAAAATGGCCGCCGGGCAAGAGCGTATCCCCTGGGATACCAAAACCAAAGTCGCCGCAGAGGGCGGCGAAGTGGGCGATCTGACCGTAGATACTCAGCCCAACTACGATTTCTTTGAGAAAGGCCCCGGCTACGACTCCGAGGCGTAACCGCTGCCAACCGCCACACAATCGAGGGTCGCCACACACGGCGGCCCTTTTGCGTTGCCACATCTCAACGCGCCCCTATTGCACGGCGTTCAGCAATTCCTCCGCGCGGACCATACCGTCCTCGTCACCTGTGGCCCGAAATAGTACATACGCCTGCTGCGCCAATACCGCCGCCGCTTCCGCCTCGGTGCGCTGAATATCGCCCGCAATGTTTAGCAACTGCGCCGGTTCCAGGCCCGTAATCCCATCGTAGCGCAGCACGAGATAGGCCACCACGCGAAACGCACGGTTGGCCCGCTGTCGTTCGTGGATCACATTAAACTGCGCGCCGATCAAATCCGCCAGCAGGATCATCTGATTGATCTGCATCCGCGCGATCTCAGTGAAACTCTCGCGGTTACGCTCTGAGAGTTGCGTGAGGTCCAGCCCCATCACACGCAGCCCCAACCGTCGGAACGGCCCCATCTTCGGCAACGGCATCGCAGGGATTACCGCGACCAATCCCGGTAAATCGAGGGATGCGATCCCCTGCATACGCTCTAGTGCCGTATCGAGCCACTGCCGGTTGCCGCTGATGTTGCCGAGCAAGTGATGTGCATTCGCAATCGCAATATCGATACGCGCCTCGCGGATGCCGACCTCGCTCTCACGCAGCGCCGTGTTGAACGCATTCCGCGCCCACCCGTATTCCGTATCGTCATCTTCTGAAACCAACTGTTGATCCTGATCGAAGCGATACAACAAGCGTGTCGCGTGCAGCCGCAGCACACTATCCACCAGCGCACGATCATCGTTGCTGCTATCGCGATTCAGCGTGGTGAGGACATGCACCACCTCCGCCTCCGGCATGCTGCCCCCGTGTGCATAGACCCACTCCTCCACCGCGTCCAGTGTTTCGTCCAGGCCGTGCCTGCCGCTGATCACCGTATTCGTCAGGGCGATAATGTGTTCATCAAGCGTCATGGGATTTTGCTCACAGTGTGTCGCGTGTAGTTGTCTCGCGTGTCTGGCGTGTATCAGATCCGTGCCGCCATTCTACACCACCCCGCGCGGATATGCAGAAAAACACTCGCATACCACAATGCCTCGTAGGGGCGCTGTTCTACTGCGCCTGCCCCGCAGGAATCAAAAAGGGACGACGCGTCAACCACTCGCACCGCCCCTCAACGTTACAACGTTATACCACTACTCGCGCGTGCCCTACTCGCGCACGAGCAAACCATAGTGCAAGAAGTAGTTCGGCTCGATCAACACGCCGCCGATATCGTCCCACACGACGGCTTGCAAATGGTCCTGCCAGATCGGGATCAGCGCGTAATCATCAAACACCGCCTGCGCCAACTCGCGGTAGACCTCACCCTGTGTCACCGGATCGTCGAGCAACGCCGCTTCTGCGAGCAACGCGTCCAGTTGCGGCGAGTCGTAGCGACTGTTCGCCGCCATATCGGTTGAGGAGTGGAAAATCGGGTAGAGGTAGGCTTCCGGGTGCGGAACCAACGGGTTCCAGCCGTAAACCGCCACCGCGCCGGTCCCTTCTTCCAACACATCCAGGAACGTGCCCGACTCGATCTCAGTGAACACGCCAAACTCGATGTAGTCCGTTGCGCGGAAACTGGCACGCCCCAACAACGTCACCCCGGCGGCATACGGATCGCCGTAAACGTAGTTGGAGAACGAAATGGCGAAGTTAAGTCGCGAGGACTGCTGCCGTTCGCGGTAGCCCGCCGCACCGAGTATCGTTTCGGCATATTCCAGGTCCGGCTCATCCGGCCAGATCGGATAATACGCATCCGGGAATAGGTTCGGCACAAGGCTGGTCAGCACGTCCATATGGCCCCAAAACGTCTCGTTCACCGCACGCTCACGCTCAATGAGCACCGTCAACGCCTCACGCACCATCGGGTCGTCAGTGGGTTCGCGCGTCTGCCCCAGATACATATAGAACACGCGCGTACTCGGCCTCTCGACAAATGTCAGCCCCTCCACATCAGCGGCTTCAAGCTGCATAAAGTGCGTAAGCAGCAACGCCCGCCATGCCATATCCACCTCGTGCGCCGCGACCGCGTTGCGCAAATCCTGCGAGCGCGAATAGTAGCGCAGCACGATAGTGTCGGTCAGCGGCTGCGGCCCCAACACGTAATCAGGATTGGCGTGCAGCACGATCTGATCGCGCACACTGAACGACTCCAGCATATACGGGCCGTTGCCGATCACGCCCTCGCGCACAAATGGATCAGGGCGATCCTGCGTCGCGAGATCAGGGTGCAGCGGGAAATAGGGCGGCAGCGAGACCAGCCCCAGAAAAAACGGAACCGGGCGCGTCAAGGTGAAGACCAGCGTCAGATCGTCCGCCGCCTGCACCTCCGCCACATACGGCTCAACGGCCTCATACGCACCGCGCCGCAGCGTTAACACGCGATTGATCGAATCCACAAACGTCTGTGCAGTGATCGGCGTGCCATCCGTGAACGTTTCTCCCTCACGCAGCGTGAACGTGTAGGTCAGCTTGTCGTCGCTGATCTGCACATCCTCCGCCAATGCGAGTTCGTACTCCAACGTATCAGGGACTTGCCGCGTCAGTCCCGTGTAGAGGTGACTCAGCACCTCCCAGGTATTGAAATTGTACGCCTCGCCGGCATCCAACGTAGCCGGGAGATCGGTCATCCCAATCGTGATCGTGTCTCCATCATCCTGTGCGCGAGCAGCAGACAGCGCCGCCACTCCCGCCGCGATCACAAGGCTCAGCGCCAACACAAACGGTACTATCCGGCGAAAACCAGGCATCATGTTTACTCCAGGTTATGCGGTAAAAAAATACAGCCTCTAAGCGGTTAGCGTGTAGCACACCACTCATGCGCGACACCAAGTTGGCCCGCGCGTTCTTGCTAGCAGCCCGTCGCTACTTGCTTACGGCTGCTTCTCTAGTGTCACTGTGACATTATACGCACCGGGATTGCATAGTGGTCAATCGCGGCACATAGTGCAATAATACCGCACTGTATGCAATGGATAAATGCTCAATCCCACACCAAAAGGAAAGCCCCATGCAAACCCTGCGCACACACGGCAGCGCCCCCTACACCATCGCGGTGATTCACGGTGGCCCCGGCGCGCCTGGCTCCGCCGCCCCTATCGCGCGCGGACTCGCTGACATGTGGGGCGTCCTGGAACCGTTCCAGACTGTCGGCACGCTCGACGGGCAAATCGCCGAACTCCGCACTGTGCTGCACGATCACGCCACGCGGCCCACCATCCTGATCGGCTGGTCCTGGGGCGCGATGCTGAGCTATGTCTTCGCCGCCCGCCACCCCGATCGGGTCAAAGCACTGATTCTCGTGGGCAGCGGCGTATTTGACGCGCAGGTCGCGCCGCAAATCATGGAAACACGTCTCAGCCGTCTGAGCGACACGGAACGCGACGGGGTAGCCGCACTGATGGAGCAACTCAACCAGGATGATCTGGCACAGAAAACACGGGATCGCGCGTTGGCACGCTTTGGGCGCTTGCTCAAGCTGCGGGCCGATACGTTCGCGCCGGTAGACGATGCGGAATCCGATGGCGCGGACAATCCACCCATCCAGTTCGACATTCATAACCGTGTGTGGAACGACATGGCAGCGCTGCGCCAAAGCGGAGAATTACTGCAACTGGGCACACGCATCACCTGCCCTGTGATCGCCATACACGGCGACTACGATCCGCACCCATTGGCGGGTATCCAGACACCGCTCGCTACGGTGCTGAGCGATTTTGAAGTGCATGTGCTGGAACGCTGCGGACATTATCCCTGGATCGAACGTCACGCGCGAGAGCCATTTTTCGCCACGCTGCACGAGGTGC
>CBEVZO010000419.1:0-4320 GCA_965554365.1 uncultured Anaerolineae bacterium | reverse complement strand
CTAGTCCGCCGTCCACGCTGAGGACTGTGCCGTTGACAAACGCAGCGTCGTCAGAGGCCAGGAACAGGAACGCATTGGCGATATCTTCCGGTTCGCCGAGGCGACGCACAGGCGTCATGCCGATGAAGCGGTCCAGAATGTCCTGCGGCACGGACAGCACCATTTCGGTGGCGATGAACCCCGGTGCAATCGCGTTAGCCGTAACGCCCTTCGGCCCCAGTTCGCGCGCCCAGACTTTGGTCATGCCGATGACACCGGCCTTCGTCGCGACGTAGTTCGTCTGTCCAAAGTTGCCGTAGAGTCCCACCACCGACGACGCGGTGATGATGCGCCCGTAGCCCTGTTTGGTCATGTGCGGCGCAACGGCCTGTGTAATATTGAACACGCCCTTGAGGTTCACCGCGATCACCTGATCGAACTGGTCCTCGGTCATCCGCACCAGCCGCGCGTCACGCGTAATGCCTGCGTTGTTGCACAGAATGTCGATCTGCCCGTAAGTGTCGATCACTGTGGCGATGGTTTCCTTGACCTGCTCGCGGTTTGTTACATCGCAGACCAACGCCAGCGCCTCGCCGCCCTCGGCATTAACCGCGTCTACGAGGGCGTTGGCTTTGTCGGCTACCACGTCGATCACAACCACTTTCGCGCCTTCTTCAACAAACCGGCGGGTGATTGCTTCGCCGATGCCCTGTGCGCCACCGGTGATCAACGCTACGCGGTTTTCAAGTCTCTTGGTCATGTGTAGTTCCTCCATGCAAAACAAACAAAGTGTGTGTCAAACTCAAGTGTTATGTGTTATGTAAGCGCGCCAGCGGCCCACAGCAGCCCACGTCGCACGAGTTCGCGCGTCTGCGGCACATCGAATTCCGCTGTGACATGCCCCAGCGCACAGTAGAATATACGCTCCGCACCCCAGCGCCGCACCCAGGCCACCGGCATGACTGTCCCTGCGATCCAGGGTAGATAGTCGCCGCTGAACGTGGTGGTCGCCAGCACATGATTGGATGGATCAACGTGCATGTAGTATTGCTCGGAGCGGACCGGGAAATTGTCCAGTCCGGCGGTGATGGGGTGTGCTTGGTCGGTGATGTCAATAGTGTAGTCGATGATGCCGCCGGGATGTTGCACGAACTGCCCGCCCGCGATGAACGCGGCTAATGCGTTGCCTGTGAGCGTCACCAGCCCGCCGTGCCACATGCCAACGTTGACGCCCGCTTGCGCTGCTTCTGCCAGACCTTCGGCTTGCTGATCTGTGATGGTGTCCACAGACCAGTTGGGCACGATCAGATCGTATCGACGCAGATGATCCACATCGCACAGCACGTCGAGCGTATCGTGTTGATCGACACGAAAGCCCGCATTGCGCAGCCACGCCGCGAACAGCGCGCCGGTTTGCTGTGGTTCATGCTTGGCATAACCGCCGGAGATGATCAGCGCGGATGGCATGTGTGTTTAGCCCCAGCGCACGGCGGTGGCGCTCCACGTATAACCCGTGCCCGCGCCCACCAGCATGATCAGATCGCCGGGAGCGATCTTGCCCGCGTCCAGACCTAGCCGTAGCGCCAACACTTGATCCACGCTCTGGATGTGGCCGTAGTGATCGAGATATACCGACTGCTCCGGGGTAAGGCCCACTGCGCCGAGGATTTGCTCGTAGAAGGAGCGTTTCATGTGCGTGATGCCGACAAACTTCAGATCGTCCAGGGTGTAACCGCTGCGTTCGACGGCTTCGGTAATCACCGCCGCGAAGTTGTCCAACGACGTTGCGCCCAGGCGCTCCGCCATGTATTCGGCATTATGCACGTCTAGCCGTCCGTGCAGCGTGCCCATTTCGTCCGGCAGCAGCGCGACATCGGTTTCGGCAGGCGTCATCATTACCGTTTCGGCGAGGGAGCCGTCAGTCTTGATCGCCGATTCAAGCACCAGATTGCGATCCTGTCCACACTGGAAGATCGCCGCGCTTGCCCCCGCCCCGAAGTTGAACATAAAGCGCGTGCGCATGTTGTCGTAGTCGAGCAGGTCGTTTTCGCGGCTGGCGCTGACGAGCAGCACATTTTGCAGGTGGTCATCCACGCGCAGCATATCGCGCACGATTTTGTACGTAATCGGCGCACCGGCACACAGTGCGTAGGTTTCAAATGCGAAGGCGTTGGTCGCGCCGATCAGATGTTGGATGTGTGAAGCGGCGGACCACACAATGTGATCTTTGTATTCACTGCCGTGATACACCACCGCGTCGAGATCAATGGCTGCGAGTCCGGCATCGGCGAGAGCTTGCTCAGCCGCGCGTGCTGCCATCGCCGTGATCGTGTCATCTGGCCCGGCGACGTGTACTTGGCGGATGCCCATTTTTTCTTGCACAACGAAGTCCGGCAGCCCGGTCCGCGCGGCGATGTCTGCGCCAGTCATGATTTGCGCGGGGATATACAGTCCTGTACCCGCAATGCCAATCGGAGGGAAGTTGATTGGTGTCATGTAAGCTGTCCAAAAGTGGTTCAATGAAGTGCGATTGTAATTGTGCTGGACAGCTTAACGCGCCAGAGTTACGCGCGAGTTACTTGTGTTGCGTGCCGAAATCCGGCCAGCGCGCGGCGAGTTTTTGTTTCACAACATCGGGTATGTCGGGCGCGTGGTGGAACTCTGTCAACACCACATCCAGTGTTAGCATGGGGATTTCGCCATCCAGACAGCGGAACATGACCCGGCGCAGCGCGTTGAGCAGCGGCTCTGGGGCGAGGGGCAAGAGTTCCTGCATCACCCAGTTGCGGTGTGCGAGCAGTTCCGGTGGCGCAATCGGTTCGCTGACTTGCTGCAACGCTGCCAGGAACCCTGCGCTGAGATCGACGATTGGCGTGAAGTCGCGTTCTGGCGCGTTCAGATCGGTGTACGTGATCGACGGTGTACCGGATGCTGGAATTGTCAGCCGGGCGACGCTCTGCACTGTCTGGCGCGCGAGGTGGTTACCAGCAGCAATCGCGCCGGGGTTGATCACCCGCACGCCATCTACCAACACGTCGAACGCGATATGTGTGTGCCCGTAGATCAGAATCGACGCGCCTGTCCGCTGCGCGAAACTTCCCCAGCGCTTCAGCTTTGGTTCCCAGGCGTCGATTTTGCGGTTTGCCATTTCTTCCGCGCGATCCGGGTAATGACCGTGTGTGAGCAGGATGCGCTGTCCGGCGATGGTGATCAACTGCTGATAGGGCAGTTCACGCGTCGCGGCGGGCGAGTCGTCATTGCCATGTACGGCGATTACCGGGGCGCGGGCGCTCAGTTCGTCCAGCACCCACAGTTCGCCGACATCTCCGGCGTGCAGGATCAGGTCCACATCCGCGAAGGTGTCAAACACGGCAGGCGGCAGTGTGCGCCAGCGATCTGGCATGTGCGTATCAGAGATCAGACCCAGCGTGATAGGGCGTGCAGTCATAATCAGGGCCTCCTGTAGGAATACACAGTGTAGTGTACACGCTGCTGTCGTGGTTGGCGCGGGAATGTGAGGTAAGCGCCGGGGTGTCGTGTGTTAGAGTGCGTAGCCAATTGCCACGAGCAGCACGGTCAGCAGCCCGTAGAATAGTTCCAGGAAGCCGATGGTCGTGACACGTACCCGTCCCCGATACGGCGACAGGCCATAGGCGGCGCGCATCAGCAAAATGACGATGGCGGCCAGTGCCAGCAGCGGCGCATAGTCCAGTGTGACGCACACGCCGACCACCGCCAGGCCAATGACGTGTGCGACGAGTGGTACGGCGGGGTTGTAGGGGCGCTTTTTCTCCAGGCGCAACCGTGCGCGGATATACAGAATCGAGGGGATGCTGCGCGCCAATAGGATGATCCACAGTACAACCGCGATCTCGGTGGAGGTGTCGCCCGCCAGCGCGAGGCTGATCGCGGCGAGGGCCAGGACCGCTGCACCTGCCAGTTCGGAGAACAGATCGCGCCCGCGATTTTGCACATAGCTGCCGAATATGATCCCGGCTAATGGCAACCCAAACAGAAACGGCAGCAGAATCAACGGCCCCGCGCCGAGCAGTGCAGCGCCAAGTCCCAGCGCAGCGATCACGCCAAATCCCAGGGCAACACGTTCGGCGAGTGTTGTGCGTGCATAGCGCCGCCCACGTTGACGGTCCACCCAGGCAATCTTCAGCGGTTGGCGCATCAGGAATGCGCCGATCACGCCGACTGCGATCCCGACTCCCGCCCACGATGGTGCGACGAGTAGACCGAGCAGCAGCGGTTCCAGCAAGAAGCCCCACGCACCATGTTCAGACGGCAGAGCGACGGTTTTCAAGCGTTGGGCGTTGACGACCATATGAGTTTAGC
>CBEVZO010000418.1:0-4324 GCA_965554365.1 uncultured Anaerolineae bacterium | reverse complement strand
CAGGCGCGATAATGTCGACTACGGCCTATAAACAGCGCCGTCGCCAGCGCCAACAACAAAGTAAGCTCTGCCCCACGGCCAGTGTGCCTATGGTAAACAAGCGCGAGCCAGTGAGGGCAAACAGGGCCAGCGCCAGTGTTGCGGTAGCGAGGGTCAAGGCCCAGGCCGTGCGTGGGCCGATTGGCCCGGATGCGACGGCGTTACGCGCACCGCGTGCAGGATCGCGGGCGTCGTCGGGCGCGTCTTCAATATCGTTGATCATGAACGCAAACGCCACCGCCAACACGTTCGCGCTCACCACAAGTAGCGCACGGAGATCAGGTGCGACTCCGGCGGTGTGCGCCAGCCCCATGTTGATGCCGAGCAATGTCGCGGGCAACGTGAACAGCACATGCTCGTTCCAGCGCGTCAGGCGCAGGACCGCCGTGCGCATTGTGTGAGCAGTTTTCGGTGGGGTTGTGATCATGCCATTGTGTCCTTTGCGTGCGGTCCAAGTCCTTATGATGCGTGGTTGCTAAGCCGGCTTGGCAAGTACGCTGCTCTGGTTTATAATATAAGTATTGGTTCGGACTCGAACTACTAACGTACCGCTAAGGAATCACTATGGATTTGCTAAGCAATCTGAGTGCGATTGGTTTCACTGAATATGAGGCAAAAGTATACCTCGCTTTGCTCAAAGACCACCCCGCGACGGGGTATCAACTGAGCAAACAGGCAGGGATTCCGCGCTCGATGGTATATGAGGCGCTGGGCCGGTTGGACGTGCGGGGGGCGGTACTCAAGACTGAGGAGGCCAAAGCGACATTATATCGGCCCATGCCGCCGGATGCGTTGCTCGAACGCCTGAACGACGATCACCAACGGCGTGTACGCACGCTGCACGAGGGACTCAACACAATCTACAACGCGCAAGATGAAGGGCATCTGTGGACCTTCACGGGAGAGCCAACCATCCTCAGCTATGCCCACGATATGCTCGGACAGGCGCAGCATGAGGCGATGCTCGTACTCACTGATGCGCACCTCGAACGGCTCCACGATGCGATCATCGCGGCGCATGAGCGCGGAGTTGCCATCGGCGCGTTGTTGACTGGCGAAGGCGCTCTCGATGTGGGACAGGTAGCGCACCACCCTCCGGCTGAGAGCCAACTGCACAAGCTGACGGATAGTCTGGTCGTGGTGGTGGATGAGCAGGAAGTGTTGATCTCCAGTGCGCATCCCACCAGTTACACCGCGACCGTGACGACTAATGTCAATATGGTACAGATTGGTCGCCAATTTGTGTGGATGGAGTTGTTCGCGCACCGCATTTTCTCGCAGTTGGGACCGGAGGCGCTTGCTAAGCTGTCTCCCGAAGACCGCAGCATTCTTGACTCTGTGACACACGGGGCGCTTAAGAACGATTAGCATTCTACACTCACGAGGAAACACTATGGCTGAACTGATCCAGATGCAAATTACATCGCAGCAACCAGAATTCCGACTGCCGAAGTGGTTGGCGCGCACCGTACTCGAACCGGCGTTTGTGGTGATCACGTTGGTCGCAGTGGTCGCCAGCATCGTGATCGAAGTCGCAGATTTTCCAGAGACATTATTGCCGCTGCTAGGCGTGATCGCGTATGTGGCGGGCGGCTTCTACGGCGTGCAGGCGAGCATCCACAGCATTCTGGAGCGCGAACTGAATATCGACTTCCTGATGATTCTGGCGGCGGTTGGCGCAGCGCTGGTCGGGGAATGGCGTGACGGTGCAATTTTGCTGTTCCTGTTCTCGCTGAGCAATGTATTGCAGGATTACGCGATTGGCCGCAGCCGCAAGGCGATTCAGTCACTCTTTGCGTTGTATCCCGAAGAAGCGACGATCAAGACGGACAAGGGCACACAAATCGTCCCGATCAGTGCGATTGCTGTGGAACAAATTGTATTGATCCAGCCCGGTGAGCGTATCCCGGTGGATGGCGAGGTGATCCAGGGGCAATCGTATGTCGATCAGTCCACGATCACGGGCGAGTCGATGCCGGTCGCGAAACAGGCCGGAGACCGCGTATTCGCGAGTACGCTCAACGAGCACGGCGCGCTTGATGTGCGTGTAACGCAATTGGCGTCCGAATCTACGCTGGCGCGGATTATCAAGATGGTTGAGGATGCTCAGAGCCGTAAAGCGCCAGCGCAGCGTTTTCTGGACGATTTCGAGCAGTATTATGCGCTCGGTGTAGTGGGCATGGCACTGCTGGTGCTGCTGATTCCCTGGTTGCTGCTCAGTTGGTCGTTCGATACGGCGTTCTACCGTGCGATGGTGCTGCTGGTGGTCGCGTCGCCGTGTGCGCTGGTGATCTCGGTCCCGGCGGCATTCCTATCTGCGATTGCGGCGGGCGCGCGCAAAGGTGTGATCTTCAAGGGCGGCGTACATTTGGAGCAGATGGGCACGATCAAGGTGGTCGCGTTTGACAAGACTGGCACGCTCACCGCAGGACATCCTGCCGTGACGGACGTGATGCCCTGGAACGGACACTCGGAGGACGATGTGTTGCGTATCGCGGGCGCGGTCGAGGCGCGTTCCGAACATCCGCTGTCGCGTGCGGTGCTGGATGCCGCGCAAGCGCGCGATCTGACGTTGGGCGCGGTGGATGATTTTATTGCGGAGCCGGGACAGGGTGTCATGGGCACGCTGGACGGCGTCACCGTGCGTGTGGGCCGGATGCGCTATATTGAGGAGTGTGCTGGGACACCGCCCGCTGGCTTGCTGGAGGTTTATGAACGGCTGCACGCAGAAGCCAAGACCGTGCTGTTTGTGTGTGACGGCGCACAGTGGGCCGGGATACTGGCAGTGGCAGATGCGATGCGTCCCCAATCTGCTGAAATTGTGCGGCAGTTGCATGCGGCAGGTGTGGAGCGCGTGGTGATGCTGACCGGTGACAGTCAGGCGGTCGCGCAGCACATTGCCACTGAAGCAGGGATCGACGACGTGTATGCCGAACTGATGCCCGCCGACAAAGCGACGATCACGGAGCAGCTTGTAGCACAGTATGGCGCGGTGGCGATGGTCGGGGACGGCGTGAATGATGCGCCTGCGCTGGCCGCCTCAACGGTGGGGATCGCAATGGGTGCAGCGGGAACCGATGTGGCGCTCGAAACGGCGGACGTGGTGCTGATGGGCGATCAACTGGACGCGATTCCTTACGCGATCGATCTCAGCCGCCGGGCGCGGCGTGTGGTGTGGCAGAATATCGCCTTTGCAATGGGGGTAATCGTGGTGCTGGTGATGGGTTCCTTCGTTGTTCAACTGCCGCTGCCGGTGGGTGTGATCGCGCACGAGGGCAGCACTGTGATTGTGGTTCTCAACGGGCTGCGTCTGCTCACGGGGCGCACTGCCTGACGCGCGAAAATCACTTTCCTTCACCTCCGGCTGGCGGAATGTACGTTGTCCACCAGCCGGTTTTTGCTGCCTGCCATTTGGCGTTTTTATACAAAACTTATAAATTTCATGCGATCTCGACTTGACTTTTCGGTGCGCCTAAATTACACTGGGGTAAGTTAAGAAATTAGACGTTACTTTTTTGGAAATTTCGCATCAAATAGATATGGATATCGCAAGCATATGAGTGACACTATGATCACAACACAACACACACTCGCCAACCTCGCCCCCGGACAGACCGGTGTGGTGCAGGCGGTACACAGCGAGGGCCTGGAACGGCGTCGTATGATGGACCTGGGCATTGTGCCCGGCACAGCCATTCATGTCGAAATGGATAGTCCACTCGGCGACCCGGTCGCCTATCGGGTACGCGGTGCGTTGATCGCGCTGCGGCGTGAGCAGGCGCGATTGATTGAACTTAGCAGCGATGACTCTGCAAAGGAGCAAACACAATGACGATAACAACGAACGCGATGCCGCAGAAGCAGCATGGCTCCGGCTGCGCGACCTGCCCTGCGAACCGTCATCTTGAACGGCTCGGCATGAAGCTCGATAACTGGGATTACGTCGTGGCGCTGGCGGGGAATCCTAACACCGGCAAAAGCACCGTGTTCAATGCGCTGACCGGGCTGCGGCAGCACACCGGCAACTGGCCGGGAAAAACGGTGGCGCGGGCCGAAGGTGGGTTCCAGTTTGGTGATGCGCGCTATAAGCTGGTCGATCTGCCCGGCACATATTCGCTCATGGCGACCAGCGTGGACGAAGAAATTGCGCGCGATTTCATTCTGTTCGGGCAGCCGGACGTGACGGTGATCGTCGTGGATGCCACGCGCCTGGAACGTAACTTGAATCTGGTGTTGCAGGTGCTTGAAATTACCGACCGCGCGGTAGTGTGTCTCAACCTGGTGG
>CBEVZO010000417.1:0-4326 GCA_965554365.1 uncultured Anaerolineae bacterium | reverse complement strand
CACATCCTGCTCCGCGCTGTAAAGCCACGTCCCGGCAGCGTTTTGCCCGGTGGCAATCAGTTGGTCACCCGCGACCAGCCAACCCTTCACCGCGTATCGCACACCGGGACCTGCGCGTAGATTCACTACATTCCCAGCCGTAGCGACACACTGGCCGGTATTCTGTGAAATCCCCGAATCAGTCGCGCAGTCCGCCGGACACGCCAGCGCAGTTTCGCCCACGTCACAGATACCGTTGCCGCACGCATACGGATACACCGGGTCGAAATAGTCGTCTGGCGCGCAGTCATTGGGGCATGTCAGACCACTTTCGTCCTGATCGCAGGTCCCGTTGCCGCAGTCCTGACCGGGGAACGCCCCACAGTCGCCAGGGCAGGTGATCAGGTTTTCGTTGGCGTCCGGCTCGCAGATGCCGTTACTACACTGCGCCAGGTTGATCTCATTGATGCAGTCCACGAGGCAGGTCGGCAGTTCGCCGTCCTGACACGTCCCATCGCCGCACGTCGCGGGAGGCAGCGGCGCGTCCGGGACCGCCTCAAGCGCGCGCGTGATCACGTCTACGCCCAGCGGTTCGCGCGACGGATTACCGTCCGGCCCCAGTTCCGCAAACCGGTCTTGATCGGTGAACGGGAAAATGTGCTGCTGCACAATCGCGTTCCAATCGCCTGTGCCCGCCCGAGCATCGGGATCGAGTTTCGGCAGCACACCGACTACACCGCGTTCCAACAAAAACTGGCTATCGCCCTCGCGGGTGACGAGCGTCCACCACGCCGTGCCGCGCACAACCATCGTCGCGCCGGGCGTATGCAATTCAAAGCGATCCTCGGCGTCGAGCGCGGTTTCGATGGTGACCAGCGTCAGCCCCGCAAGCTGGTCCAGCGTGATACGCACCATGTCGTCCTCGGCATTGCCCAGGTCCAGTGTGCTGACCACGACATACGAATTGGGCCGAATCTCGGATTCCACGCCTTCAAAAAACGTGAGATACGCCAGGCCATCCGGTCCAGTGCGGACACGGTCACCCTCGTTGACCAGTACCGGCTCGCGCACCACTGTCCACGCGAAGAAGTCCTGCGGGTCGTCATCGAGCGTCTGGTGCAGCACCAACCCTTCCACCGGGTCCAGCGAGGCGATCAGGTCTTGGGCGGCAGCACGAGGGAGCGGTGAGTATACCGCAGCGGGGGAATTACCATCTGGCGGGACCATCCCGGCCAGCAGCACGATTACCAAAATCACCAAAGTCAACAGCGAACGTAGCATTCGGGTCATAACCAATCGTCACATGCGGCTCAGGCCGTGTGACAGTCCTCCTCACAGGAACTAAACACCAGCAAGCGAATTACCATGCAATCCACAATCCACCCACGCCTTTTACAACTCATTAATCGTCATCATCGTCACCATCATCATCATCGTCACCAGCATCGTCAGCATCGTCATCAGCATCATCGTCGCCAACGTCGTCATCAGCACCTGAAGCGGGCATGGGCGCAGCCGGCGTATCCTCCGCGTCCTGGAAAGTCGCATCGGATGTAGGCAAATCATCACACATGCCGCTGAGTACGCCTGTGCTGCCCGCCACCCACGCCATGCCCGATTCCGCCTCCACCTGGAACCACGCACCGCTGGTATGCTGCGCCAACACGGGATACACCTCATCCGCGTAACCATAACCGCTGATTCCGTAGCTCGTGCCCGGTCCTTGCCGCAAACTGATCGACGCGGCGGTCACGGTGAACACACACGGCGCTGGCGTCGCGGTAGCAGTAGGTGTTTGTGTGGGCGTGTGGGTCGGTGTGGGAGTCACCGTTGCAGTCGCAGTAGGCAGTGGGGTGTGCGTTGCGGTGGCTGTCGGTGCTGCCGTGACCGCTGGATCAACAGGATCGGCGGTTGCCGCAGGTGTGGCGGTTTCCGTCACGAAAACGGTCGGACTGGCAGCGCCCTGAAGCATCTCGTCATCGTTCCGGTCATACCACAAGATCAACCACGCCGCGCAGAGAACCACCATCAACACTGCCGCCGCAAACGTGACACGCCGCGCAATCCCCACGCGCCACCGCTGCGTATAGCCCATGCGCTCCGCCGCACCCATGACCCGCATCCGAGTCCGATGACGCGCAGCCTCTGGTGTAACCGGCGCGGATCGCTGCATCGCCGCCGCTGTTTCGAGCATGGGACGCAGCATCGCCGCCAGCGACGGGTAATCACGCAGCACATTCTCCAGCGACTCGCCCGCGTGGATGCGGTCGAGACAGGCGTCAAACGCGGTGATCAAATCAACCTGGCGCATCGTTAACCCACCGATCCTAGCTCACGGCGCAGCGTATTCACGGCACGAAATTGTAACGACTTAATCGCGCTCACACTGCGGCCCATACTCTCAGCAGTCTCCTGTAGACTCATCATCTGCCCGAACCGCAAAACCAACACTTCCTGCTGATCGGGCGCTAATCCTTGCAAGGCGGCACGGACCTGCTCGGCATCCAGCGCACGCAATACCTGTACTTCGGTGTCCATGTCCGGTGGCGCGGGCAGCAGATCATCTAACTCAGTGGTGCGGACCGGCTGGTGTGCGTGGTCATATAGCACATTACGCGCCACACGAAACAACCAGCCGCGCAAGCTCTGACGCGGCGCATTGGGGCTTTGCAACGCATTCAAAAAGCGGATAAATACGTCGCTGGTCAAGTCTTCCGCCACCAGCGGATCATCCACGCGCCAACGGATAAACTGGTAAACAGCGTCGAAATACGTCTCGTAAATTGTTTCGACTGCCGCCCTGCTGCCGCGTCGTGCTTGCGCCAACAGCCGGTCCTCGTCTTCGAGGCTGGGCAGCGTGAGCAAAAATAATAACCAGAACCCCATCGTCACCGTTGCCAGTCTGCGCGCCGCCTGTTTAGACAGCCATGAAAACTCCCGTGCAAGCAGCCGCATGAAAAGGGTACGGCGGAAGGGACAACATGCTCCTTCCGCCCCTACGGACAATATGTACGATTATCGTCCGCTTCTGACTGAACTGCCAGTTTGCTTAGTCGTCATCATCGTCATTATCGTCGTCATCACCATCATCGTCGTCAGCATCGTCATCGCCATCATCAGCGTCGTCGTCATCGCCGTCAGCATCGTCATCGCCGTCGTCGTCGGCAGGAGTCTCCTCGTCGCCGCCCTGGAACAGGGTATCCGATTCCGGCAGCCCTGAGCAATCACCTTCCAACTCCCCCACGCTGAGCGCGATCCACGCCTCACCGTCACCGGTCGTGACAGTGACCCACTCGCCGCTGGTGTGAATGCCCGTCACAGGGAATTCGTCGTCCTCGAACGCGACGCCAATCACGGGATAGCCCGTGCCGGGGCCGCTGCGCAGATTCGCAGAGTGAACCTCGACCTCGAACGTGCAGACATCGTCGTCAGCATCGTCGTCAGCGTCATCGTCATCGTCTGCGTCATCATCAGCATCGTCACCGTCGTCTGCGTCATCAGTATCCAGATCAGCCAACTGCAATTCGGTCGCCAGCCAGACACCCGTTGCCGCGTCGAAACTCGCCTCGACCTTGACCATATCGCCCACTACCAAACCTGGCTCAACTTCCGCGCCGGTCACGTCGAACGACAAGCCGCTGACAACGGCGTTAACATCGTCCAGGCTTTCCAGCGTGCCGGTCAGTTCGAGATCGACATCCGCCTCATCGCCATCGTCATCGTCCGTATCATCGGCGTCCGGTGCGCTGATCTCGGTCGCCAGCACCAGACCGGCCTCACCCAACGTGCCCTCGACCTTGACCACTTGCCCGATATCCAGCGGCACGTTGACCTTGGCCTCCGCCGCGTCCACCAGCAGCTCGTCAACGGTGAGCAGCGTGCCCTCTTCGACCGCGATGAGCGTACCGGTGAATTCTATTTCGTTCATGGGATCATCAGCGGGAGTATCGCCGCCCTGCGCTAACGCAGCGGGTACGGTGAGCAAGCCGGAAACGATTAGGATCAACGCAGGGAGTACGCGGATCAATTTGTGCAGAGTTGTGTATTGCATGGTGTTGCCTCCTGATTAGGCTATCGATGCACGCGATTGCTACGTTTGCATGATGTTCATCGCGTGTTCTATCTATACCGACTGCCCAATCAGGAAAAGGTTGCGCGGGTGGTGTAGTACTTTGTTCCTATTTCCGAAAACACAGCGTTACGTCGCCGCTACTCCCCCAGATGCACCTCGCACACGCCCGCCGCAAGATCGCACGTCGCGAGGATCACGTCTTCACCGATCACGCGCACGGTAAATGCCTCACCCGCTGCATCACCCTCCGCCAACCAAAAATAGCGCCGTGTAAC
>CBEVZO010000416.1:0-4364 GCA_965554365.1 uncultured Anaerolineae bacterium | reverse complement strand
GGTGGGCCAGTCGACACTAAAGTTGGTGTCTGAACAGTCATCCGGTGTGCATGATCTCAAGGGCAAAGTGCTGCAGGGACGGTATGAACTTGGCGAGCGGCTCAAAAAGAGTGGCAAGGCTGTCGTACATGCGGCGATTGATCGGGAACTGGATCGCAAGGTGGCGGTGAAAGTGCTGTCGCCGCATCTGAGTTCGTTTCCTGGCTATACCGATCAATTTGTAAGCGAGGCCAAAATTGCTGCTAAACTAGGCCATCCGCACATTATCAAGATCATTGGGTTTGGTTCCGAAGAGATCGAGACTGAGGACGGTCAAATTGCAACAGCAAACTTCATTGTGATGGACTTTTTGCCTGGGGGGACACTTAAAAGTCGTTTGGATAAGCCGATGTCTCCTGAACTGGTAATTGACATTGTGAGCAGACTTGCAGATGCGTTGGATTATGCACACAACGAGGGCGTTATTCATTGTGCGATCAAGCCCGATGCGGTCATTTTCGATGCGGGGGATAAACCTTATCTCACAGATTTCGCTATTGCACGCCGTACGGGGGATACGGACACGAATACGGTCATTGGAGCCCCGGCATTTCTTGCTCCTGAGCAGTGGGAGCAAGGGGAGATTACACCACGCACGGATCAGTTTGCGCTGGCGGTGATGAGTTATTTCCTGATTACCGGCGGGCGTCCGTTTGAGGGTCAACAAGACCCCGACACACGTGAACAGAATTTTGCCTCAGGGCCACTGCCTGCACATGCAGTAGCTGCCGAAAACGGGCACGGTCATGTGCCGGAAGCCGTGTCGCATGTGCTGGCTAGGGGGTTGAGCGTGCATGCACATGAGCGCTACGGCTCAGCAGGTGAATTTGCGCATCAGCTTGAAGTCAGTCTGACACAAAAAGTAGTAATCAAGGAGGGGCAGGCTTTTGTCAGCTATCGCCGTAAAGATGATGCAGGCTGGGCGAATTTGATCGTACATCAATTGCGGGATAATCATGATATTCGCGTATTCATTGACACGCGTCAACTTGATGGTGCGGTGGAATTTCCAGCGCGACTGTTGGATGCTATTCAAGAAAGCAATGTATTCGTGTGCTTGTTAGGCCCAAATACACTAGCTTCGAAATGGGTACTGCGTGAAATCACTATTGCACATATGTTAGAAATGCCAATGATTCCTGTCTTTATGGAGGATTTCACACATCCTATCAATGAGTCGGAGCTTCATGAGTCTGTGCGTGTTTTGCTGCGGCACGAAGGCGTGCCACTCATGACGCAGCGTAATGTGTATATTGAAAGTGCGATCACTGACCTTGCACAGATGATCAAAAGTACTCAATCGCCACGAGGGGGGCGTTCGGACACAATCTCTCAGGATGATCTAGAGAAAACGATGTTCAACGGTTGATTGTAGCTGGCGGATTTGATCTTGCCCGTTTTAACGGACAGTTTTTGTTTCATAGAATTGCTATTCAAAGGTCGCGGGGCTGAGATAGTCCAACGACGAGATCACGCTGGCGTTCCAGGCGCTCGCTAACGGCGACGTAGATGCGATCATGAATGATGCGCCTATCAGCGCGGACATCATCTCTGCTAATCCTTTACTGAGTGTGGTGCTGGTTGGTCCGCCGTATGCGGAAGAATTCTACGGTATCGCGGTGAACCCCAACCAACCCGAACTGCTGGATATGATCAATGCAGGGCTGCAAACGCTCGTCGCGAACGGCACGTTCCAGGCGTTGTATGAGCAGTGGTTCGAGGTCGCGCCGCCGGATGAGTTGTTGAATGCGATTCTGCCTGGGACTGCTGCGGCTGTTGCGCCGGACCAGTGCGTGCATGTGGTCCAGGCGGGGGATACACTTTATTCTATTGCCCAGCAGTATGGTGTGGTGATGAACGATATGGTGGTTGCCAACGATGACCTTCTCAGCGCGGGAGCGAACACCATGATGCAGATTGGTTGGGAACTTGTGATACCCGGCTGCACAGTTGAACCGCCAGGTGACAATCGCTAAATTCGAGCGCCTCATCGCGCAGCCGGAGCCGTCACACGATGCGTACGTGCCCGATCTCGCCATCGAGGTATTGTCCCTCCACGCGCGCGCCCCTGCTGTGAATTGGGTTATACTGAGAGAAATCTCACAACGGATTTGTGTGGGGCTGCCATGCCGCGTATTTTTATTTCCTACCGCCGTGTCGATTCAGCGGATTTTGTGGGGCACCTGGTTGATTGCCTTATACCGCACGTCGGTGCGGACAGCATTGTTATGGCTGGTGATGAAATCCCGTTGGGTGTGGATTTCCAGCAGGTAGTGGCAAGCGAAGTCGCACAATGTGCCGCCCTGATCGCCGTGATTGGCGACCGCTGGCTGACTGTCACCAATGACGCAGGACTGCATCGGCTGGACGATCCCGGTGATTACGTGCGGTTGGCGATTGTGGCGGCTTTGGCGCGTGATATTCTCGTGATCCCGGCTTTGGCGCAGGGGGTCTGTATGCCGGGTGAAGACGATCTGCCCGCACCGCTTAAGCCATTGGCTTGCCGCAATCCAGTGGTATTGAGCCACGAACGCTTGGATGCAGATGTTGCCCGGCTAATCAGACAACTAAAGTACATTGTGGCGTTCCCCGCCCCGCCCCTGGTTGCCCCTGTCGCTGATGCTGCACATGCCCCCCTGTTGGATACTCTACAGCGACCGCTACCTGTGCCTGAGATTTCACCTACGCATAGTTCAGCGACGGCGGATTTTTCTACAACACCGCGTCAACTTGAACGGCCTTATGTGGTGCTTGGGGTCGCTGTGGCGGCGATAGTAGTAGTTGTGGCCGTAATGCTTGTGCTGAGTGGTGTAGTGGGCGGGAGTAGCGATGATCCCGGAGCAGCTAGTGGGGTACAAGCTGCGGCAATGGCTACATCAACGTCTACGGCGACAGAAACGACGTGCCTCACAGATACGCCACCGCCGGTTGCAATCGATACGCTACGACCAACGGTCACACGGATGACAGTCGCGTGTGTACTCGTGCTTCAATACCCCGAGAAACGCTATGAGATCTGTTTGGACACGGTATGCGGAGCCTGGCGCGACGACGAGTATCTGTCTAGCAGTACAATAGTGGAATTCTGTGATATCCTGGAATCTATCGGGACATGCTATACGGATGCATTTGCCTTGTTCCTGTATGACGGTGATTGGAACGACATACAAGATTGGTGCGATGAGCAGGGAGGCGTGTGGTCCAGGGGGTCTAAACGCTAACTTGCGGGGCCTGTGCAGACCCATAGACAACCGTATCCTCGCCCTCTCACCGCCGCGCGAGCTTGCGCGTCACGCCCGGTGTTAGACGCGCGTAGTCAATCAAGGGTGCGCACCTCATCGACCACGATTTAGACGGCGCAGCACCGCGCGTACGCCGCGCCAGAGCCAAGAGCCGTACACCGGTTGAGCCAGGTGATAAAGGTACTCGAAGCGCCGGTTGGCGCGTCGTAACTGCTTCAATTCCTGCTCAAAGTCACTGTCTTGCTCAGCCAGAGTATGCTCCAGACGCGCTTTGATGTACTCATAGAGTTCAATCTCTGGCGCGCACTCGTGTTCGAGGAAGGCCAACGTAGCCGCAGACATGTCGTCACGTTGTGTACGGACAGGGTTGACATTCTGCCGGGCGTAAAAGGCGCGATTCCAGCCCTGGGCGCGCTTGATCAACAGCAGGGTTTCATCATAATAGTCCATCACCCCCGCCACAGAAAAATACTGTTCAATGTGCCGTTTCGCGATGTCGACTGCGTCCGCTGGCAGCGGATCATGTAGCACACGCTCGATATCATCGCCGCCGACCAGTAGCCGTAGCTGGTACGAGGTTTGGAAGGGCGCGCGGGCCAGCCATTCTTCGATTGTCCAATCCGGCACTTTTTCGCCCAAACGTCGCTTGCGCCGGAACTGGTAGTGGTAGTGGGAGATCACACGATCAACCGGGTGACGCAGGAGGGTGATATATGTCACCGGTTGTGGCAGGTGATGGTGAATGCCGACATAGATCGGGCCGTTGATGCAGTCGATTTGGCGTTTCTCGTGTTCCGTAAGCGCCATAAACGCCGGAAGGTTTTTGTAATGGTGCAAGGCCAGCACGCGATCGTAATTCCAGTCCAGCAGATGATTCATAGTGCTGCCCCCGGCTTTGGGCATATGCACCCATATCATTGTCGGTTGTTTGGGGTGTTCTTGTTGTAATGTCATTTTTTGTATGCCATTGTGAGTTTAGTGGTTTGAATGCCCGCTAGCGCCGCGCGAGCTTGCGCAGCACGCCCAACACACGCGGCATCAGGCGCTCATACGCCCAGTATAGCGCCGGGTGCGGGATGTAGT
>CBEVZO010000415.1:0-4374 GCA_965554365.1 uncultured Anaerolineae bacterium | reverse complement strand
CGCCCGACTCCGTTGGAACCGTTGTGTGTGGATGTGATGAAGGAACTGCTGCCGCTGGCGCACGAGCTAGAAATTGATCTGCGCCTGGAAATGCCGCCCACGTTGCCGATGTTGTTTGTGGACGCAGCGCAGATCGAGCGCGTGCTGTTGAACTTGGTCGATAACGCGATCAAGTTCACGCCATCCGGGGGGCAGGTGGTGGTGGAGGCGTATCCGCCGCAGCAGCTTGGCGGGCACGGCAAGAATATACGGGTGCAGATACGCGATACGGGGCCGGGTGTGCCGGACGAATACAAGGAACGGCTGTTTGACCGTTTTGCCCAAGTAGAGGGACAAAAGACGCAGCGACGAGGGACCGGGCTAGGCTTGACCTTCTGCAAACTGGCGGTCGAAGCGCACGGCGGGCGCGTCTGGGTGGAGGATAGCCCGCAAGGTGGCGCGGTGTTTGTGTTCACGCTGCCCGCCGCAGGCATTGAAGACCTGAATTAGCGTTGTTTTGTGCTTACGATATAGAAGACAACAACCGCTGCATATTTCGCAGCGGTTTTGTTTTGGTCGGTGTTTTTGTGGTGATTAGGGCGCGCGTTTAACGGTTGTGCAACGCTTGCTGATAGACGGCCATCGTCTCGCGGGCGGCGCGCTGCCACGAGAACTGTGCTGCTCGTGTGGGGCCGGCGGCGGCCATCTCTGCGCGCAACTGCTCATCTGCCAGTACAGACCCGATCACGTCCGTCATGTGCTGCACATCGTGCGGGTTGAAGTAGCGCGGGATATCTGCGCCCAGTTCCGGCATACTCGATTCGCGGCTGCTGACGACGGGCGCGCCGCACGCCATCGCTTCCAACACTGGCAAGCCCGCGCCTTCATAGACCGACGCCATCACATACAGCGTCGCTGCGCGGAACACGGCGGGCAGATCGTCATCCGGCACATAACCGGGGAAATGCACCACGTCCGTCAGGCCCAGCTGTTTGACGCGCTCGAAGAAATTTTCGTACAGCCACCCTTTTGCGCCGACCACCACCAGGTGCAGCGTGTGATCATCACGCCGTAGCTGCGCGAGACTCTCTGCCAGCCGAGCGAGATTTTTGCGCGGCTCGATTGTGCCCACTGCCAGCAGGAAACGCTCCGGTAAATTATATTTGGCGCGCACGCGGGCCACCTCATCTTCCGACACGACATGGAAGTGTGGCGCGGCGGCTTCATGCACGACAGTGATTTTGTGGTCCGGCGTCTGGTAATGGCGGATCAGGTCGTTTTTTGTGGCTTGCGAGACCACAATGATCGCGTCCGCGCGGCGCACAAACAGCGGCATGGCTGTGTTGAGGAACCAGTAGTTGAGCCGCTTGTGGTGCTGCGGAAACAATTTGTAGATCAGGTCATGTACCGTCATCACGGTGGGGGTGTCGCCCAGTGGCAGCAGCAGATGCTCGGTAGCGTGGAACAGCGACGCGCCAGGGGTCAGGCGTCGATATGACAGCCGCAGCACCTGTCCCAACCACGCCGCCATGCGCCAGGGCTTGTAGCCCATGCGGATCGAGCGCTGCGGCACGTTAGCCCATTCCGGCAGCAGTTCGGCGGAGCCGGTGCGGTTATAAAACAAAGTTGGCGGGGCTTCCATTTCAGCGATCAACGCGGCGGTCAGCGAGCGCGTATAACGCCCCAACCCGGCGCGGCTGTTGATCGCCGCTGATACATCAACGTAAATACTCAAAACGATAAGTCTCCTTCAATCTGACCCGCGCGGTAGCGTGTGATTATGTGTTCAGCGCGCGGTCACGATGACGCAGCACGGCCCATACGAAACTCGGCAGCCGCAGCATTCGTTTCCAGCGCCAGGGCTGGATGATCAGGCGAAACAGCCATTCCAACGCTAACTTTCGCATCCACACGGGCGCGCGAGGAACGACGCCCGCGATAAAGTCGAACGTGCCGCCGACGCCCAGCGCCACCGCTACATTTAGCCGGTCACGGTATTGCGCGATCCATTGGTCTTGTTTGGGCGCGCCATAAGCGACAAACAGAATATCCGCGTCGCAGGCATTGATCCGTGTGATGATGTCGTCGGCTTCTTCGGGCGCGGGACTGCCGGCATATATACCCGCGATCTGCAACGTGGGATGTTGCGCCACGAGTTTCTGCGCGGACTCTTCGGCGATCCCCGGTGCTGCACCGAGTAAGTACAGCCGCCAACCTTCTTGTGCGGCCCGCGCCGCGATTTTTGGCACGCCATCGGAGCCGGTCACCCGTTCCGGCAGCGGTTGCCCCAGGTAACGCGCGGCAAAGAGCAGCCCCACGCCATCCGCTACGCAGCGATCTGTGTCATGCAACACCTGCATAAACGCTGGATCGCGCTGTGCGATTATGACAAACTCCGGGCTGGCGGTGCAAATCTGGTACGTGCGGTCCCCGGCAGCGATCCAGTCCGCAATCGTATCAAGCAAACTGGCGAACGTCTCGGCATGGATGGGCACACCCAGAATATGCAGATGGGGTGTATCAGAACTCATTGCGGCACAATACCTCTTTACACGTTTGTGAACTCACGCGCATTGTACCGCGTGGCTGCACGTTGCGCGAGGACAAGTTGCCATCCGCGAAGGCCCCGCTACAATTGGGGTGTGGGAGGATTTAGCTTATGACCGAAGAACGTGAGTTTTGGGCCGACGATCAGCCCGATCAGCCCGAAGCAGACGATAATGCCGCTGCGCTGGATGCCCCGCTGGATCAGGACGATGATGTGGTCTATGCGGAGGCAGTTGAAGTGTCGGCGGATGATGTGCAAGCAGAATACCCGCTGCTCTCAACAGATGAATTTGAGCAGGAATTAGAGGCTCTGGAACCCTATGCCGCCGAAGATGAGGTGGTCGAGGGAGTATACGAGCTTGACCCCGATACTGTTCCTGAGGTAGAGAACGACGCTGTTGACGGCGCTTATGCGGGGGATGATCTCGCGGCGCAGGCGGCAGATGCAGACGCTGCGGAGATTGCGGATACTGCTGCTGTCGATGCAGACGAACGGGTGCGCCAACCACGCGCGCATCGTTTCCGCCAGACCTTGCGCAACCAGATCAGTACCTTACCGCTGGCGCTGCTGTTATTGGCTCTCGGTGGATTTTTACTGGCGCGTGAGCAAGACGTAGCAGGCTTGCCCGATCTGACCGACCGCGTGCTGGTGATCGGTTGTGTGTTGATGGGCGCGTTTACGTTGATCTTCCGCGCGCTGCTTTCCGGGCGACGCGAGCGTGGTCTGCTCTTTCTGGGGTTGTGGGTGTGGATCGGTGCGGGACTGCTGGGCGTGTTGGTCTACGGCATTGATAATGATCCAGGCGTGGCGCGCTGGTGGCCGTTGGTATTGTGGATTACCGGCGTGACTTTGTTTTTCACATATCTCATCGAGCGCCTTCACGATGCACGGCTGCTGCTGTTGGCTGTAATCGCGTTTGTGGCGGGCACGACGGCGTATCTTGTGACCAGTGACCGCATCGACGAAAACGTGTTGGGCGACTATACCGATTACTGGCCGTTGTTGATTTCGTTGGTGGGTGTCGGCGTACTGCCTGCCGTGTTCCGCCGCCGCACAAGTTAGGGTTGATTGTATGATGTCAGGCTTAACCATTGCTATTGACGCCAGTCGCACGACAACGGCGCGGCGTACCGGCACAGAAAATTATGCGCTCAAGCTAATCCGCGCGTTGATTGCGTTGGATACACCGCATCGCTTTGTGTTGTATTTCCGCGATCAGCCCCCGGCGGACCTATTCCCGGCGCAGCCCCAGGTGACGCAACCCGTGATTCCTGCACCGCGTGCCTGGACACATACTCGGTTCGCGTTGGCGCTGTGGCGCGACCGCCCTGATGTAACGTTCGTTCCGGCACACACACTGCCATTCGCGTTTCCGGGGCGCGCAGTTGTGACGGTGCATGACCTGGGCTACAAGTATTTTCCTGACGCGCATCCCACACTCGCGCGGCGCTATCTCGAATGGACCACGCGTTTCAGCGCACGCCGAGCCACGCGGGTGTTAGCTGATTCGCTGGCGACCGCCAAAGACCTCGCCGCGCACTATCGCATTTCCGAACATAAGATGAGCGTTGTCTATCCGGGGGTGGACGAAGACTTGCACCCGGTCACGGATGAGTCCACGCTGGCGGCGGTGCGCGAACGCTACGGACTGCCGGAACGGTATCTGCTGTTTGTGGGGACGTTGCAGCCTCGCAAAAACATCGCGCGGATTGTGCAGGCGTATGCGCGCTGGTGCGAAGATTATCGCGGCGATGAAGTGGCGTAGGTGTTGGCCGGACAGCAAGGTTGGCTGTACGATCCGGTGTGGTGGATTGAGGAAAATTTTTATAGGAATTATGTTTATTGCT
>CBEVZO010000414.1:0-4381 GCA_965554365.1 uncultured Anaerolineae bacterium | reverse complement strand
CGCGCATCGCGGCGGATTAGTCAATTACACGCTGATAGACGTGCTCGGCGTCATGTCCGGGCCGGTGAACTGGATCGGGGAAACTAACACGGCGTGGATCATCATTTACAGTTTAGGCATCTGGAAGGGCGCGGGGTGGGCGATGGTGATTTTTCTCGCAGCGTTGCAGAGCATCCCACTCGAACTATACGAATCTGCCGCCATTGATGGTGCGGGCGAAGTGGGCCAATTCCGCTTCATCACCCTGCCCATGATCCGTCGCACAACGCTGTTTGTCCTGGTCGCGTTGGTGATCGGCGGTTTTCAAGTCTTCATTTCAGTCTATCTCATTACCGGCGGCGGTCCCCTGCACCGCACCGAAGTGGTGTTGAGTTATATGTATGATCGCTCCTTTGACCGGCTGTGGTTCGGCTACGGCGCAGCGATCAGTTATATCCTGGCGGTGATTATCGTCATGGTCAGTTTTGGGCAATTGCGGCTGTTCGGCCAATCCGACGACGCGGATTACTAGGGAGTATACGAGTCATGACCGTCAATAATCGCTCACAGCGACTTTTCCAACTGACGATTCTCACCGTGCTGACTCTCGGCGTCATCGTCGCGATGACCCCGATGCTGTACATGGTCGCAACCGCGTTCAAGCCCGCCGCGTATATACCGGAGTTTCCGCCGAAGTTCATCCCGGATAATCCCACCCTGGAAAATTTCCACACGGCGTTTACCAGCCGCAATTTTGACACCGCGTTGTTCAACAGCGCGAAAGTAGCCGTTATTACCTCGTGCCTGGTGACGATGCTGTCCTCGATGATGGCCTATTCCTTTGCGCGCTTCGAGTTCCCTGGCAAAAAGCTGATTTTCTACACGATTCTGATGATGATGATGATCCCGACCATCATGTTGATCATTCCGCAGTTCATCCTCGCCAGCCGGTTAAAGTTGATCAACAGCCATACGGGACTGATCATGGTGTACACTGCCGGGGGACTGGCCTTTAATATGTTTTTGCTGCGCGGCTTTTTCGAGAGTTTGCCCTGCGAACTGGAAGAAGCGGCCCTCATTGATGGAGCGAACCAGTTCGTGATCTTCTGGCGGATCATGCTGCCGCTCGCGCGGCCCGCATTGAGTACGGTTGCGGTGTTCTCGTTTCTCGGCGCCTGGGATGAATATATTTGGGCGCTCACGGTCCTCACCGATCCGGAAAAACGCACGCTGCCGATTGCCATCCAGAATTTTCGCGGGACGCGTGCCACCGATTGGGGGCTTGTTTTCGCTGCTTCGCTGACTGCTGTAGTACCAACGCTTGTGCTGTTCGTCTTCTTCCAGCGCTATTTTGTGCAGGGCATCACCACAGGAGCTGTGAAAAAATGATACGCCGTTTTGTGCTTGCCGTTTGCCTGATCTTGATCCTCTTTCCGCCCAAAGGAATTATTATGAGCCAAGCCCAAACCGTAACTTTGACCGTCACGCCCAATCTGGCGTTCTTCACCCCCGGTGATCCCGCCACGTTCACAATTACCGCCAGCGACGGCGCGCGCGTAACGGCTGCGATCACCTATCTGACGGAGACTGTCGCCACGCTAGACGCGGAGTTAGTCGCGGGACAGGCAGCGCTGACATGGCAGCCACTGGAAATCGCGCCGCGCGGCTATGGTCTGACAGTGCGCGCGCTGGATGAGGACGGCGCAACGCTGGCGACGGCATCCACAGCATTTGACGTGCTGCATCACTGGTTGGATGCGCCGCGTTATGGTTTCCTGAGCGAGTTTGACGCTGGGCGTGATACGGTTGACCTAACCATGGACATGCTGCTGCGGTATCACGTCAACGGCCTACAATTTTACGATTGGCAGTACCGCCACGAAATTCTGATGCCGCCCGCCGATGACTATACCGATCTGCTTGGGCGGCGTATGTCAATGCAAACGGTGCGCGCGCTGATCGATGCGGCACACGCGCGCAACATCGCCGCGATGCCGTACACAGCGATTTACGGCGCATCCCCCGCGTTTTTCCGCGATCATGAAGACTGGGGTCTCTACGCCGCCGAAGGTGTACCCTTCGATTTTAGCGAGGGCTTGCTCAATATCATGGACCCGACGCCGGGTACACCCTGGGCCGATCATCTGTTGGCCCAGTTCGCGCTGGTGTTGGATCAGACTGCGTTTGACGGCATCCATCTGGACCAATACGGCGCGCCCAAAGTTGGGCAAAATGCGGAGGGAGAACGTGTCGATCTGGCGGAGGTTTTCCCGGCATTCATCGATCTCTCGGCGCAGGTGGTCGAGGAAAAACGCGGCGAGGCTGGCGCGATGATCTTCAACGCGGTGGGCAACTGGCCGATAGAAACCGTCGCCCCGGCGGATCAGGATGTAGTGTATATCGAAGTCTGGGACCCATACCGCGAGTTTTTGGATTTGCACCAACTTATCGTCAACGCGCAGGCGCTTGGCGGCGGCAAACCCGTGATCATTGCGGCGTATATTCACCCGAACCTCGCGCATAACGTCCGGCTGGCAAATGCTGTGATCTTCGCGAGCGGTGCGTATCATCTCGAACTGGGCGAGCCGAACGCCATGTTGGCCGATCCCTATTTCCCCAAGTTTGGCGAGATGGATGCTGAACTGCAAGTAGCAATGCAGCGTTATTACGATTTCATCGTGCGTTATGAAAACGTCCTCGCAATCGACACCGCCGACGTTACTACACAGCGCGCCGCCGCGTTGACGATTGCAGAAGTTGAAACCGGTAATGATCGTTCGCGTAATCGTGTGGCGGTGATTGTTCGCACGGGCACGGATTTTGAAACGTTCAGCCTCGTTAACTTTATCGGGCTGCGGCATGGCAAATGGAACGAAGCGCACTTCACCGGACCGGAAACGCTGACCGATCTACGTGTCACGCTAGCGACAGAGCGCCCCGTCGCACGTGTGTGGATCGCTTCGCCGGATGGTGACAACCTCGCGCCGCAGGTGGTGGATTTTGAGCAGGGCGACGACAGCATCACCTTCACCGCGCCGCGCCTAGTTTATTGGACGATGATCACAGTAGAGTATGCCTCATGAACTTGCTTGACCACAGCCGCCGCGTGATTTTAGAAAATCAACTGCCAACCGGCGCATACCTAGCTTGCCCTACCATGCCGGATTACCAGTTTTCCTGGTTCCGTGATGGCGCGTATATCGCTTATGCGATGACGTTGGATGGCGCGGCAATGGATGCGCCGTACCAGGGGACTATAACTGCGCAACTCAACAGTGCGCGGCGCTTCCATGCCTGGTGTGTTGGTGTGATCCTCAACCGTGAAGCCGCGCTCGAACGCACCATCGCACGCGCGGCGCGGGGCGAATCGCTGGTACTCGCTGACACGCTCAACGCCCGCTATACAACCGATGGCAGCACCGCGCCAGATGACTGGCCGGAATTCCAACTCGACGGGCCGGGAACATGGTTGTGGTCGTTGACGGAATTTGTCAGGATTGCGCGCCTCACGCCCTTGCCTTCCGCATGGGTGCGGGCGGTGTCACTTGCCTCACGCTATCTGGCGGCGCTGTGGCAGACACCCTGTTATGATTACTGGGAGGAACGGAGCAGCGACATCCACATCAGCACGCTGAGCGCGATTTTCGCAGGCTTGAACGCAGCGCAGCAGCTTGTACCCTCGCTGGATTTCAGCGCGACGTGCGATGCGATCCGCATGTTTGTGCAAAAACACGGCCTGACGCCAAGCGGTGAACTGGCGAAATCTGTTGGATTGGATATGGTAGATGCCAACCTGATCAGTGTGGCTGTGCCGCACCGGATGTTCGCGCCAGATGATCCGGTAATGGTTCGCACCATCGCGCGCATCGAACGTGAGTTGCATCCGGCATACAGCGGCGTGCATCGCTATATCGAAGATGAGTACTATGGCGGGGGAACATGGGTCCTGCTGGCGTTATGGTTAGCTTGGTATTATCAGGAAACAGGCGACACGCTGCGTGCGGATTCGCTGATCGTCTGGGCCGAGGCACAAGCCGACAACGCAGGACACCTACCTGAACAAGTGCCCCCCCCGATGCTAGCTTCCGATCATTATCAACCCTGGGTTGATCGGCGAGGGCCAATTGCACAACCTCTTTTGTGGTCCCATGCGAAGTATATCGTAGCAAAGCTTAGATCGGCCAGATAGGTGTCCTGGCTACACCGTTGTGGGGGTCAAAAATCCCTGTGGGGGCGTAGGGTCAAAAAACCTCGATCACGGGAGAAATCAGACCGGATCAAACCTTGCGCCAGCTGGTAGAATAAGGTCTTGCTTGACGAGCCGAATGTGAGGGTGTATGGAAACGAGGGTTCTGTTGCAAAAAATGGAGGCCAAAATCAGACAGAAAGAAAGAGGCCAAAC
>CBEVZO010000413.1:0-4382 GCA_965554365.1 uncultured Anaerolineae bacterium | reverse complement strand
GCTGCCATCGCCTTGAGTCGCTCCGCCGAACGCTGTTCGCTGTAGTAAAACTGCGGCAAATACACGCCTTCGGCCTGCTCCAACCCATCCGGGATCGGCAACGCCTCAGTGCGCACGTCGTTGGTCTGCACCAGGCGCGTCAGCACCGCCTCGACCGCGTCGGTGGGCACTTCGAGCATCTCCGCCGCCGTCTCGACCAGCGTATCGCGCGGCAGATAGACATGCCCGTCGCTGGACGCTTCTTCGAGCGTATAGCTGATCCCCGCCCCGATGCGCTGCGGCGAATCCGGCGGCAAGCCTAAATCCTGCGCGATGGTGTCGGCAGTCTTGAAGCCAATGCCGAAAATGTCCGCCGCCAGCCGGTAGGGATCGCGGCTGACGATCTCAATCGCGGCATCGCCGTACTGCTTGTAGATTTTCACCGCCAGCCCGGTACGGATGCCATGCCCCTGCAAAAAGAGCATCACCTCTTTGATTGCCTGCTGCTCGGCCCACGCCACCGCGATCAGGCCCGCGCGGTGCTTGCCGACGCTCTCGACCTCGCGCACACGCTGAGGTGTGCGGTCCAACACGTCGAGCGTTTCCTCACCGAAGTGATCCACGATACGCTCGGCGGTCTTCGGCCCGATACCCTTGATCAGCCCGCTGCCCAGGTAGCGCCGGATCGCCTCAGCGCTGGCGGGACGGACGGTGGTTACCACTTCCGCGCGGAACTGCCGCCCATGCTTGGGGTGGTTGGCCCACTCCCCTTGCAGACGCACGCTCTCACCGGGCTGCAATTCTGGCATGTTGCCCACGACGGTGATCAACTGGTTGCGGCCCAGCGGCAACTGTTGCGGACGCAACCGCAGCACGCAGTAGTTCGATTCCTCGTTGTAGTAGGTGATGCGCTCGACGGAGCCGGTCAGGGTGTCAGGTGCGGTCATAGGGTTTTCTCATTATTCTGGTTGTAGTGCGCAATGCTGACGCACACGCCCACGATGCGGCTATTCTACCTGATCCCTGTGCGCCGGACATCTGCGCGCGCGCCGGCGCAATGGTACAATCGCGCATCATGCATACACGACACATCAAAGGACACCGCATGACTTCTGACTGGACCGGCTTCAATCCCGATTTTGACGATACGACCTGGAACGAGGACTGGTCCCGTGTGGCGGTGGCGCTGGTCCCGCCGGGGATACACGCCGGGGATACACGCGTTGAGCGCCAGATCATGCACGAAGCAATGATCTTCGACCGCCCCTACCGGCTCTCTGCGCCATTTGACGCGCGCGTACTATACGATGACGCGGGACGGCTGTGGATGTCCAACACGCCGCAGGAACACATCATGATGTGCAACAACGGCGCAGCGTCGCAGGGGCATGTGCTGGTCGGCGGATTGGGGCTGGGCGTGTATCCGCAGTATGCCGCGCTATCGGGTGTGGGACGAGCGGAACGCTTCACGGTCATCGAGCGTGATCCGACCGTGCGCGATATCGTCGCGCCGACGCTGCTCGCCGCGCTCGCGGAACCGGTGGATGTGCTGATCGATGATGTGGCAGCGTTCCTGGCTGATCCCCCGGACACGCGCTACGATACGATTTTCCTTGATACATGGGACACGCTCGATCCTGTGCAGCTTCCCGTGATCAACCATCTGCGCAACCTGGCGCTGAACCATCTCACGCCGGACGGACGCGTGCTGCTGTGGGGCTACCGCTGGATTGTGCGGCTGTTCGAGGACGCGTGCCGCCAACTGCTGAGCCTGCCTCCTGATCAACGCGCGGACGCGCTCGCTGCGGCGGGCCAGAGTCCGGCAGCGATCCGGCTGCTGACGCCCGTGCTGGACCATTTCGCAGACTATCCCACACCGGACCCAGACTCCGCGCAGGCGTGGTGTTGGGAGTACGCGATCCACATCACCGCGTGACTCTGCGTGACGTTGCAGCGCTGCCGGTGTTACAACGCGACAGGAGCAGGTTCACTTTGGAAAGGATGTCCGCCCATGAGCGCGCACGATAACACCTACGATTTTGCTGTGATCGGGTCCGGCTTTGGCGGCAGTGTCTCCGCGCTGCGGCTTAGCGAGAAAGGCTACCGCGTGGTTGTGCTGGAACGCGGCAAGCGTTTCCGCGACGAGGATTTCCCCAAAACAAACTGGGGCGTGCGGCGCTTTCTGTGGTTCCCCCAGCTACGCTGCTTTGGGATCATGCAGTTCACCACGCTCAAGGGCGTGCTGGTGCTGCACGGCAGTGGCGTCGGCGGCGGGAGTCTGGTTTACGCCAACGTGCTGATGCAGCCCTCGGACAAGCTGTTCGAGGCCCCCGCATGGAACCATCTCGCCGACTGGAAAACGATCCTGGAACCACATTACGCCACCGCGCGCCGCATGTTGGGCGTGACACAGAATCCGCGCTTGTGGCCTGCCGATGACACGCTCAAACAGATCGCGGCGGGATTGGGGGTGGATGACACATTCCGCCCGACGCAAGTCGGCGTGTTCTTCAACGATGACGACCCCGGCGAGACGGTCCCCGATCCGTATTTCGGCGGAGAGGGTCCGCCGCGCGCCGGATGCACGCACTGCGCGGGATGTATGGTCGGCTGCCGCTACAATGCGAAAAACACGCTGATGAAGAATTATCTCTATTTCGCGGAACAGCGCGGCGCTGAAATTCGCTCTGAAGCGCATGTCACGACGATCCGCCCGCTGTCCCCCGATCAGGCGGACGGCGCGCGGTATGAGGTTGTATACCGGCGCTCAACGGCGTGGGGCACAGCGCGTGAGGACCGCGTGCGGGCGCGTCACGTGGTGTTGGCGGCGGGTGTGTTGGGCACACTGCGACTGCTGTTCGACAACCGCGATGTCACTGGCACACTGCCGGATATCTCGCCGCGCCTGGGCACAATGGTCCGCACCAACAGCGAAGCGCTGCTGGGGATCAGCAACCGCCACACCCCGCCCGACAACGCCGAGGGCATCGCGATCACGTCAATTTTCCAGGCGGACGCGATCACGCAGATCGAGCCGGTGCGCTACTCGTCGGGATCGTCATTCATCCGGCTGATCGCGTGGCCGATGATCGAAGGCGGGCGCACGGGGTTAGGGCGTGTGCTGCGTATCCTGGGTGCGATGCTGCGCCAACCGCGACTGTTCTTGCGCGCGGCGTTCGGTAGCAAGTGGGCTGAACGCACCACCATCCTGCTCGTGATGCAGACCGAAGAAAATTTCATGCAGATTACACCGGGACGCAACCTGTACACCGGTTTCCGGCGCGGATTGGTCGCCGCACACGGTGACGACAACACGATCCACGCACGGTTACCCATCGGGCATCGCGTCGCGCGGGAGTTCGCGGAACGCACCGACGGCATCGCCCAGGCTGCGCTGCACGAGAGTCTGCTCGATATGCCCACCACCGCGCACATTCTCGGCGGGTGTCCGTTGGGGCACAGCGCGAAGGAGGGTGTCGTCGATCTGCACTGCGAGGTACACAACTATCCGGGGCTGTATGTGGTGGACGGCTCGATTATGCCCGCGAATCCCGGCGTGAATCCGAGCCTGACGATCACTGCGTTGGCGGAATACGCCATGAGCCACATCCCGCCCAAAGTCCGACACACTGATGACGCATAATGTCCTCTTGATGGTGAAGAACTTCGGGCAAGGGGCGATGCAGGTAACTACTGTGTGCCAGAGCGTGGAGAGTAAAATGCCGTGAAACGAATTCAACCTATCCGGCGGTGGTTGTTGATTTCAGTACTGATCGTCACCTGTTTGCTCATTATCCACTACATTTTGCCTTTGATCGGAAATGAGCAAAAAGCGGCTGAAAAGCGATTTCAAGAAGTACAACACGACTTGGTAAGTGTCACAGTTGATCCACTGGTCTTCGAGTCCAACCCTTCAGGAGATGTAGTCGTCGGAGATGGCAAGATAATTCACGAAGACTGTTTTACCGGCGATACGGAGCAGGTATTCGGAACCGATAGATCTTTTGACGAAGTTATTACGAGCTATGCAGCGAAGCTGCACACACTGGGGCTGGAATCAAGTCCACGTAATGCCGTAGAATTTGAGCGTACACCGGACGAACGAATACTATATAACTTTGGTGGCCCTGATACATTCGTTGTTGTATATAGACTGATTCCACATCGCGATGATATGGGCCAGTGGGGTATATACTCTATCAATTATTCGACCTATTACGTGGTTGGTGTTTTGTTCAAATATCCATCTCGCACCAGATGTACTTTGATGGGGTACTGAAAACTTCATGTAGTACAGGGTCATCTTTGATTACAAAGAGCCGCGCTTCGAGTGAGGCTCTTTTTCTTGATTGGACTTTAGACTAAAAGCTGCATGAATCCTAAAGGCCTGCTGGAGCAGGTTG
>CBEVZO010000412.1:0-4383 GCA_965554365.1 uncultured Anaerolineae bacterium | reverse complement strand
GTTTGGCCTCTTTCTTTCTGTCTGATTTTGGCCTCCATTTTTTGCAACAGAACCCGTGAGGTCGCCTAAGTCCCAATCTCCCCGTAGATCAGGTTTTTTGACCATACGAGCACCTCATCTCCCTGTCGTTACACCAGCCAAGGCGCGTTGCCTGAATATATTGTTATAGAAACGCAATGTGCCGTATACTGGTTACACATCAGGGTGTCGAGTTGACTGTGGAGTTTACGTCATGAAAATCGTACTAGCGCTCACTCTGGGCCTCTTGATTGCCAGCACTGTATTGCTATGGAGCGTTGCGCCTAAAAGCACGCACGCCGCACCGCACCTCGTGCCTTCCCCCAAGTTTGTTCCCGGTGGCAGCCCGCCACAGACATTTCAGTTGACGCCGCAGTTCGTCGCGCCACCGCCGGGTGCGCCAGGTGATGTACCAATAGGCCCAACAACCGTGATCATCCAACTCGTCCATCCGCCGCTTGTGGTGACATTCCAACAAACGCTGCAAGACACAGGTTCAGTAGAACAAGCCATACTCGCCGTGCGTGATCAGCGCTCGCAGATTGACAACGCGCACCAAGTGTTGATTGAGCAACTCATCGCGCCCCCTTTCAATGCACGCTATATCACCGCCACAGTGCTGGTAACTAACACGGTCATTGTCGAAGTAGATGCCAGCTTTATCCCACAGATTCGAGAATTGCCCGGCGTTATTGCCGTCAGGCGGGACCGTGTTGCAACGCTGGACGAAACCGATCCACCATCGGCACTAGGAGAGCCAGGGTTAGGACCTGTATTAGACTGAAATATTTACGGCGGGGAAACAGCAGTTGCGGTTAGATTTCCATCAACAACCAATGCATTTTCATATTGCAACTATGAGTTTTGAAAAAGAAAAACAGTGAGGTTATACTCATCAGAGTTCAACTTCTATCAGAGACAGTTTGCGACCACATATCCTTATGTAAGGGGGGTCAACAAATGACCAAAAGAAAGCTCGGATTGTGTTTTGTCTCAATAATGCTACTTGTAGTAGTCTCGTTCGGCTTGGTAGCCTCACCTGCGACATTCGCGCAAGGGCCAGGCGGCACGCCGTCGAAAACTGCCCCTGACGCAGGCGACAACGCGCTGCAATTCCAGGGCACAGATCTCGACAGCACGGCGTTCAACCCCGCAGCTTCGGGGACAATTACTGCTGTTATCGTGCTGGAAGGCGCACCTGCGGGTGAAGTTCGTGCCAGCTACAGCGCTCCTGAATCGGCAGCCGCGAATCAAGCAGGCATGAGCCGCGCCCAGGCAATCCGCGCGAGTCAGGCCAGCTTGAGCGCTACCCTGACAGCCAGTTTCAATATCCAGACGGTTGGGCACTTGGTTAATCTGACCAATGGCTTGATTGTCAACATGGATGCCAGCCAGATTGACGCCGTGCGCGCCATGCCCGGCGTCGTGGATGTGGTCCCGGATCAGATCGGTTACCTGGACAACGCCAACAGCGTGCCTTTCATCGGCGCGCCGACGGGCTGGAACTCCGGCTATACCGGCAACGGCATCACCATTGGTATCATCGACACCGGTATCGACTACACCCACGCCAACTTCGGTGGATCGGGCAACCCAGCGGTATACACCACAAATATGACTGGCGATAATGATATGATCGTCAGCGACAACGTTGGCGGCGATGCGGTAGGTTTCGATAACAGCAAGGTCGTCGGAGGTTATGACTTCGTCGGCTCCGGTTGGAGTGGCGGCGACCCGCTGGACGTGGTATTGCCTGCGACTGGTATCCCGCGCGTGCCGGGCGGTTATGTTGGCGCTCCGTTCGCCATCGGCGATGATGATCCGATTGACTGCGAGGGTCACGGCTCGCATGTGGCCGGTACGGCGGCAGGCTTCGGTGTAGATGCGGGTGGCGCGAGGTATGCTGGGCCATATCCTCCCGCAGATTTCAATGCGATGATGGTTGGCCCTGGTGTTGCACCGAACGCGGAAATTTACGCCTTCGAAATCGGCGACTGCGGCCCCCCCGTGTCGTTCATCGCGGCGTTGGCCGCGCTCGATATGGTGGTCGACCCCAATGGCGACGGCAACCTGGCCGACCGTTTGGATGTGACCAACAACTCGTATGGCGGTGCTTTCGGTACGCCGGCGGAACTGCTGACCCAAGCCTTCAACACCGCGTCGATCAACGGCGTCGTGATGGTTGGCTCCGCGGGTAACGAAGGTGACACTTTCTACATTCGTGGCGATCCCAACGTCGCGGCACGCGGCATCTCGGTGGCTTCCAGTACCAATGACACGGTCTACGGTGGTCTCCAGCTTGACGCTGGTGACGGATCATACGGCGGCTATCCGACAGTGATTCCGGTTAATCCTTCAGTGTATGGCGCAACGGGCGTGTTCGGCTCGTACCAACTGCGTACAGTCGGCGGCGGTGTCAACGATCAGGGCTGTAGCACAGATGACTACGCGGGTTTCACCGGTGAAACAGGCCTGATCGTCTGGGACGCTTCGGCTTCCGGGTGTAGTTCCATCACGCGCATGACTAACGCAGTCGACGCCTTCGCTGCTAATGGCGGTGTCGTCAGCGGTCTGGTTGTTGTCAGCGCCGACCCAGGAAATTTCCCGTTCATCAACCTGTCGTGTGGTTATGATGCCGATTTGAGTGACCCCTTCAATCCTATCGTGTCTTCAACGATTCCATGTGTTTCGGTCACGGATGCCGATGGGCAGAATCTCGCAGTCAACGCCAGCGCGTTCTTCGTCACGTTCGATGACTCACTCAGCGCGACATTGGGCGCGACGAGCATCGGCGATATGGTGTCCGGCTCCAGCTCGCGCGGCCCCAGCATGGGCGCGGGCATGCGCGATATCATCCTCAAACCCGATATCGCAGCCCCTGGTGTTTCGATCACCTCCACCGGCGTGGGCACCGGCACTGGCACGAGTACCGGAAGCGGCACTTCGCAGGCGGCACCGCATGTAGCGGGTACAGTCGCCTTGCTCCGCCAACAGCACCCAACCTGGAGCGTCGAACAGATCAAAGCGTTGGTGATGAACACCGCCACCCATGATCTGTGGACCGGTACTAACCAAACAGGTGACAACTACGGTCTGTCCCGCATCGGTGCGGGGCGTGTGGACGTTGCCAATGCGGTAACTTCCCCGGTGATCGCGTACCACAGCGTCTATCCGGAACGCGTCAGCGTATCCTACGGGTTGGTCGAAGTCGTCGGCACATTCAGTGGCGCCGAGACAATCACCGTTCAGAGTTTCGACCCCACCGGCGCGGCACACACATACAATGTCAGCTTTGACACGCTCAATGATATGTCGGGTGTGAGCTACACTGTCTCACCAGCCTCTATCACCGTCAACGCTGGCGCAACGGTCAATGTTACGGTCACGCTGACCGCCGATGTATCCACGATGGCGTCACCGTACACGCTCGACGCCACCACGTCACCGACACAGCCTGGCGCGTTTGGCAACCTGCCCCGCCACTGGCTCGCTGAAGAAGCTGGCTATGTTGTGTTGACCTCAACGGGCAATGCCCCTGACCTGCGCGTTCCCGTTCACGCGGTGGTACGCCCGGCGTCAGCGATGGCCGGTGATGCCACATTCTTGGCCGACGACCCGACTGGTATCGGCTTTGGCCTCATCAATCTGGCAGGTACTGAGGTCTTCACGGGTGTCAACCTGCCCTACGACGTCATTTCGCAGGTGTCGGCCTTTGAACTCATATACGAAAACACCACCCCGCTGGGCACGTACGAAGACAGCGCGGTCGTCGAGTATGTGGGTGTCGCCAGTGACTACCTGTACTATTTCAATGATGATCCGACGTGTGTGGGCGACGCAGATTGCGCGGCAGCGGCTGCGACAGTCTACGTGGCGATTGCCACCCATGCAAACTGGGACCCGTTCGGCTTCTTCGATACGGGGATTGACATAGGTATTGACACCGATGCAGATGGCACGCCCAATCATACCCTGTTCAACTTCGATACAGGCTATCTGGGCAGCGCGGACTTCAACGACACGATTCTGTCGTGGATGACCGATGGCGAATCGTGGATGTTTGGGTCCGGCAACGCGGTTACTGCCTGGTACATCAATGACCGGTCTGCCAGCGGACTCACCACCTATGTCATGAGCAACAACGTCATCGTCTTCCCCGTTGGAGCCAGCAGTCTGGGCCTGACCGGAGCGAACACCGACTTCAGCATTGATGTGAACGCCTACAAGGCCTTTGCTCCTGTCGACTCGGTTCCCTGGTTGGCAGCCTACGACATCGCAGCCCCAACCTACTCCTTCACCGGGGGTTACGCAGGCATCACGATGTGGGATTACCTAAATGGCGGCGCTGTGCCGGTTGACTACGAC
>CBEVZO010000411.1:0-4387 GCA_965554365.1 uncultured Anaerolineae bacterium | reverse complement strand
ATTCTACTCTAAACTTTGGAGCAAAGTTGTTGCACTCATTCTGGCACAAAGGGAAGATACCCTTCTTCTCATAATTGCGGACGACTTTCGGCGTGACGCGGTCCAGCAGACTGAGGTTATCTTCCTGTTCTGCTTGCTCTCGACACGGGGTTCGGAATGGGCAAGTAGTACAGTGCTTGTTCAAAATGATGAGAGGTGGATCAACAGACGACGCAGCCACCCAGTC
Source organism: uncultured Anaerolineae bacterium (assembly GCA_965554365.1). Classification (GTDB taxonomy): domain Bacteria; phylum Chloroflexota; class Anaerolineae; order Aggregatilineales; family Aggregatilineaceae; genus CAYRNY01. Next base: position 4,161 of record CBEVZO010000411.1, on the reverse strand, counting down.
TTGCAACGGCTCAAGTAGTGGAATAAGTGTTTTGCCGCTGTTCTCCAATTTGACTCGATGCGATTTCCCATTTGCCCCGACGATTTTTCCCGTTGCTGGTGGCTTGTTCTGAATCCGCTCCAGAACGTGTCCTGCAAAGACCAATTCAAGCTTCTGTTCTGCGCCGATTTTGTGCGTACCAACAAAAATCGTTGGCGCATAGTGATAGTTACCGAGCGACGAACGCCCTTCCACCTTTGTCAGCAGCCCACATGCCACTTCCAGTCCTTCAATTTGCAGTGCCGCATTGATGAGAAATTCGTTTCCGCTCTTCAGATTGTCTCTAGCGTATGGTTGAACATCAGGGGATTTCTGTTTGAGCGTGCTGATGAACTGGCGTTGATTCGCTTGTTTTCTCTGTTCAAGAATCGTGCTGTATTCATGGGGAATACCTTTCTGATTGGTGCAGAGGAGCAAAAATGCTTTTCGCGGGCATTGTGAATAAGCGATTAGGACATCCGAAGTGATCATCTTGTTCATGGAAATTGCCTTTCCGAATATCAACGTGGACCTGATGAGTTGATCCACTTTTCAGATTGAGACAGCACAGGTTGATCGTGTACGTACTTGTATTATCGGTTTTTTTACGGGGCACCAAGGCAAGATATCTGAAAAGTGACGAGACCGATGCTTACCGTCACCGTTGTCACCGGTGCTGTTTTCGCTATGTTGCACTGGATTTGGTACACGCGCGTTTTTTTGAAAATCCAGCCAGCTTTGCTTTATTCGAGCGGTGACGCGGTGACAGCGGTGACAAAATCGCAAAAGAGACCGATCTGTCACCGTTGTCACCGGAGTCTCCGTTATAGAATCACATACTATGTGCCTTGTTTTGGTGTACTTGGGTGGTGTCACCGTCGTCACCGCTGTCACCGGTCAGGATTTGCGCTTTGAGTCGCCACAAACGCACCCGGGTGCCTCGCACGCGCATCTGCACCGTGAGATGGTTGGTACTGCTTCCAGGGACAAGATGTCCCTCCTCGCGAAGCTGCGTGCCGACAGCCGACACAGTGAATTTGATGGGTTGCACGCGGTTGACCGCGCGAAAGGCCACTTCCGGCAGCAGGTAGACGTAATTGGCGTCACGATATCCGATGGTAGTCACGCCCGGCGCAGACTCACGAGGGTTGCGCATATCATCATCCAATATGACTTCGCCGCTGGCGAGCAACTGTGCCAGATTATTGAGGAACACATCGCTGGCACGTTCCTGGCGCACGGTTTGCGCGGTTTCGATGATTACATCCTGCCAGCTGGGCAGCACGTCGTCAGCATCCAACTCCATCAGGAATTCACGCACCAGCCGGTAAACGGTCACCAGCACCGCCCAGTTCTGGATCACCCGCCCGGTATTCGCCATCGTGACTCCGGAGGCTTGCAGCTTGTCACGGTAGCCTGCCACGCTCTCGGCAAACCCATGCGACAGGCGCTGGGGCAGATCATGGTCCTCGACCTCCTGGGCGATCCACGCGGCGAACTGGATGGTGAAACCGGGCAGGTACTGGCGCAGCGCATCCGCGCGGGCCAGCACCTTACCCTCCGGATCACGATGCTCCCAGGGTGGCACATCCAGCACCAGCATGCGCGAGAGCACCGACGCCTCCCCTTCAAGCATGGTCTCACCGGTGCTGAGGATCGTGCCCCGACAAGGGCGCTCTTTGCGTAGTTTGGCTTCACGGGTCAAGCGTCCGCGCCCCATCCCACGCGAGTAGCTTTGCAAGAAGCGGGTGAAAGTGCGTTCATCGGCGTAGATGTTTTTGTAGTCATCCACCCAATACAGCGCATTCGCCAGCGGATGCCCCAGCGCCTCCACCGTGTTGATGGTATCGCCCCACTGCGCAGGGGGTGTATCGCGCGAAAACGCCCCGTAGAAACAACTCATCAGCGCCGCCAACTCCGACCTGCCACTGCCATACGTCCCGGCCAGATGAATCGCCGGGCGCGGCGCAGCAGCGGGAAAGAAACGTTGCAGGAGCGGCAGCAGCGCAAACGCGATACACGTCGGCGCAAGCTGCCGGGGAAACACCTGGATCATGGCGTCAAATGCCACCAGACTATCTCCCCAGTCTGCCGCTTGCAGACGGTAGTCGCGTAGGCGTGCGTCCAACTCAGTTTCCGGTGGCTCATCCACCACACCGGCGGCATTCACACACACACCTGGCGCGACATAGGTCCAGCGTTCGTTGATCTGGGTCCAGCCCATGAGACGGTAACACGTCCGGCGCGGATACTCACCGGATAGGCTCAAGATCGCCGGCGCCAAATGTTTGCCCATCCCAGCCCGCACGGTGAACGCTTCACCCGCCCGGCCAGCGATAAAGCGGCGCAGCGCGGCGTCATCCCCAAACATCTCGCTGGGCACTTGCAGCGTCAACGTTTGCTGTTCGTTCTTCAACTCCAACGCAGCCACGTGCTCGACCTGCCCATCATCGTTAACTTGCGAGATACGTTCCACCACACACCCCGACCATGTAGCCACCGTTTTCTTGACCGGCCCGCGATACGTGTCGCGGCGATAGATCATTCTGTGGTCGATTGCGAGATATTCTTCGCGATCGGTGTAGTCCTGGATGCGTTCACGCTCCAACGCCTTGCGCGCCTGCCGGTACTGTCGTTCCAGGTCGGACACGCGTAGCCCACCACCGCACACATCCTTGAGGCGCTGCCGCTGCACTGCCCAATCGATCGCGTCCAGATGGGCACAGGCTTTGACCGCCTCGGCGATTTGCTCCGGTGTCGGTTGATCCTGCTTTTCCGTCGTTCCATAACGACTGACCAGGTGATTGACGACTTGCCGCGCATCTACGACCGGCGCGGCGATCGGATCGCGCGGTGATTGGCTGTACACGCTGGTTATCGTCGCCTGTGCTTCACGCTCGCGCGCTGCCGGATTTTCGTTGCCAGCACCATCGGCCACATGGCGCGGGATAAGCTCGGCTTCCGCTTCAGCCTGGGTATAGCCTGCATCGCGGAACTGACACGCAGCATCAAAGAGTGAGTTATTGCGGTGCTTGTTCGATGCGCCACTGCTGAGATAGTCCTGGGTCACTTGCGGCAGCGGCGCATGTCCATTGCCGGAATGAGCGATCCGCGCAGTGCCGTTAGATCGTCTCGGCTTAACTGCGAGCCACTCAAACGCAGCCAACGGATAGCGCCGGTCCGGATGAAACTCGGTGATCACAGCCACCACACCCCCGCGTTCGGGTTTGGTGTTGACCGTATCTGGCAGGCGCATCAATGAGGCGACTGATTTGGCATAGTCTGCATCGCCGCCAACAGCAGCGAACAGTCCATGCAAAACACTGGCGATGTGCTGCCGCGCCGCATCATCGGTTAATTCGATAGGCGGATCGAGCAGCCAATAGACGTGCCAGCCACCTCCGCTATCGAGTACGATGGAGGGCAATGGTTCGAAAGAGTGCAACTTTTCAAGGGCGCTAGATCGCCGCGTCGGATCATCATCACAGTCGATGTCCACCCACAACGCAGGCACAAGTACAACAGCTTCGGTGCTGCCTTTTTTCTCACTGCGCAGACATGGCGCGAAATAGATATTGTGGCCGGACTTGTTGAGCGCGTCCGCCTGGCGCAGGGTCGCCGCGACACGCTGCGGATTGTCAATGGGCGTCCACAACACACGCACAGTCTCAGTTTCTGGAGGGATGCAGCGTAGCTCCAGCAGTAGATTGGAGTCAACCTGACCAAACAATGCAGCCAGGAAGTCATCACGGGTAGCAGTCAGGCGCGATCGTGCCGCGGCCTTGTTGACAGGATTATTGTGTGACATACTGTTTATATCCTTTGGATTGCCACAGGGGACCTGAGCGCTTCGCGGCCAAACTTCGCGCTCCGGTCCTCTGTGTGCGTCTGACGATAGTTACAGGTCGAGCGACCATGCTTGACTGATGTCTGACTGCGGCATAGCATCAGCATCTCCCTGCATTTCTGACTGAATCTGTTGAGCGAACTGCTCCAGTTTTTTCAGTGCCGGATCGGGATAGGTATAGAGGTGTCCGGCGAATGCCTCCGCGACATACTGCGCCATGCCGTGATCCAGCCCCTGGATCAGCGGGCGGAATTCGAGTTTTTGCTGTTCGTCCTTACTGGTTGAAAAGTAGCGAT
>CBEVZO010000410.1:0-4402 GCA_965554365.1 uncultured Anaerolineae bacterium | reverse complement strand
GATCTTTGCGCTGCGCAAAGGGCTGGTCGAGCTGGTCCGCGCGTCGATCATTGGCTCGATCCTGGGCAATCTGCTGCTCGTGATGGGACTGGCGATTCTCCTGGGCGGGCTGAAAAATGGCCTGCAAGTGTTCGACCGCCGCAACGCGTCGATGAGCGCCACGCTGTTGATCCTGGCGTTTATGGGGCTGGCGATTCCGTCGCTGTTTGATGCGACGTTCGTCGAGAACCAGGAGTTCGAGTCGGAACTGCTGCTGAGCGAAGGCATCGCGCTGATCCTGATCGGGCTGTACGCGGCGAATGTGGTCTACTCGCTGTTCGCGACGGATGACGAGCATACCGCCGACGCGCATCATCACGAGACCAAATGGTCCACGCGGTTCGCGGGGATCATCCTCGTTGCCGCGACGCTGGGCATCGTGGTCATGTCGGAGTTTCTGGTGGGCACGGTCGAGCCAGTGGTCGAGGAACTCGGTTGGAGCGAGTTGTTTGTCGGCGTGATCATCATCCCCATCATCGGCAACGTGGCGGAACACCTCGTCGCGGTGACGATGGCGATCAAGAACCGCATGGAACTGAGCATGACCATCGCGCTCGGCTCGTCGCTGCAAATCGCGTTGTTTGTCGCGCCGGTGTTGGTGTTCATCAGCTTGCTGTTCGAGGAGAAGCTGATCCTCGCGTTCTCGCTGCCGGAGATCATCGTGTTGGCGGCAGCGATCTACGTCGCAGCGATGGTGGCGCAGGATGGTGAATCGAACTGGTTCGAGGGCTTGATGCTGCTTGGCGTGTACGTGATCATTGCGCTGGCGTTTTTCCTACTGCCGGAAGCGCACGAAACCGCGCACGCGCTGCTGCCGAGGTAGCGATCAGCGTTAGGTCAAAATCGGCCCCTAGCCCCCCAGCCCCCAACGTGATCTCTGATTACGCCCCCATCCGAGATGGGGCAAGGGGGAGTTACGGCGCGCGTGCGTGGTTTACTCCCCCTCTCCAATGCTTGCGCAGCAAGCGCCTTGACCGGGAGAGGGGGCGCGTGACCTGCGGTCACGTTGGGGGTGAGGTTGGTTTTCCCGCAATACTCATTCCATCACTTGAAACACTTTCGTGATCGTGAACCGCAGCGCCTGGTGTGGCCCCCACGCCTTGATCTCGCGTGCCACTCGCGCGGCATCATCCCAATAGCGCGGCGCGATACGCCTGAGCCAGTCGAAGCCCGGCACGCCTTCCAGCGCCCATGTGCCCTGGAACAGATACCCCGCGTTGTACTTCGCGTGATTGTCCAACGGATTGCCGCCGATAGCGACAGCGCCTTTTGGATTGGCGCGGATGTTCTTGATTTTGCGCGACTCAGGGCCGGTCGCGATCACAATATCATCGCCATCCAGTATGTACCAGATCGGCACGGTGTGCGGATAGCCGTCGGGATTGAGCGTGGTGACGTGCGCCAACAAACGCCCCTGCAAGAACGCGCGAATGTCGTCCGTGAGAATCATAGTCTGCTCCTATGTTTACCCTTCCACAAACGGCACATGCGCCGCCTGCGTGATCGCGTCGACCCACGCCTGATCTTGCACGAGCGTGGGTCTGATGGCAAATCCTGCGTAAAATGCTTCCGTCTATTCTATCTCGACAGGTCCCCACACCGGCATCTCATAGCCCTCAACGAATTCAGGTGTCAGGTAGGCGGCATAGTCTTCCTGACCCTGGAGATAAACGCCGAAGAACGCGGTCAAGAAGTGATTGTACCAATTTCGCACCTCTCGATCTTCTCTTCCTGCAAGTGGTGCTAACCAGTCGACACCGAGCAGCGAGATCAGGTAACGTTCATCTACACTGAGATGCTCGTATATGAAGACCGCGTTACTGTAAGGAACCTCTCCGCCTGCCGCGTTGCCGATAAGCAACGTCGGTACGTTCACTGACGCTAACCCTTGCTCACCAAACAACGCGGCATACGCTGGAGATATGGGTGCAACGGCCCGGATGCGTTCGTCGGTGACTGCGGGCCAGAGTGCGCCTTCTTCCAGAGTGTCGAATTGGGCGCGATAAGTCACGACGTCCTCCCAGGTGACATCGGTGATCTCCCAACCCCAGTCACCAGCCCACGGACAGAGATAACTGGCATGACTTGCGCACCACACCAGAAGATATTCTGGATCAACTCGTGCTCCACTCAACAAAACAGCAGCAGTGCCACCAATGTCATACCCGGTGATGCCCACGTTATCAAAGGCGATCATCCCGTCCAACTTGCCTTCAACAGCAACCTCGATCTGGTCGAGCACGAGCAGTACATTCAGCGGTCGGTCGATGAGTGTTGGCCAAACATCCCAATCGTTAGGATCCGCTTGTTCCGTCAACACGACGACAAATCCATGCGAGGCCAGGTGTTTCCCTGCAGTTAATGTATCTTTATACCCCCCTTGTGTGGGCGAATACACAATCAGCGGATACGGCGCACCGCTGGCGTTGGGTGCGGCATCGTATGCCGGCATGAGGTATGATGAACTCCCCGCCTCTGCCGGGTACCAGATCATGCCCATGAGTTCTAGATCCTGTGTGTCGTCCATAAACGTTGTCGTCCAATTTCCAACGCCATATGGACCAGGCTCGGCTAAGGGTGGCACGTCGGGTTCCTGGGCGGGAACCGGGCTGACGACTGCGCTGAGCGCGATAATCACGCCGACAACCACGATCACAAAACGTACTTTGACATTCATATCTGTTTTCCTCCCCATCAAACGTACACGATATTTATCTGTGTGACGCTGCTCCACGAAACATAACCAGATCGGCCTTCGTGTGTGAAAAAAGACTAGTGGATTGCGGACCTTTGAGGCAGCACAGCGACAGAGGAGGAAGGCGGCTGCGAAGGTGTAGCTGTGCGGGTTGAACCAACATCTACATTAAATCACAAAACGTTTTGCTGTGCTCACGGCTTACAAGATGAGTACAGCAAGACTCAATATGTCTCCGGTTTTCCGGTTTGGGCGTATGGAACTGCTTACTGCTCCACAAACGGCACATTCGCCGCCTGTGTGATCGCGTCGACCCACGCTTGACGTTCGCTGTTGGGCACGATGAAGCCAATCGCGTCCGGCTGCGCGCCCTCCTGAAAATGCACGACCAGCACGGGGTGCGTACCTTTGGCACTGCCCTTGAACACACGCTGCACCGTGACGCGCTGCATCTGCGCCAGCGGGATCACGAAGTCACGGCGCGGCAAAAGCTGCACAAAGCGCAGGTCGCGATCCGTCAGCAGCAGTACGCCGCTGCCCTTCACCGGGACGGCGATGCTCTGATGCCCCCGGTAATTGGCGCTCACCGGCTCCTTGAGGATTTTTGCGCCGACGGGCACACTGCCGAGCGCGGCGGTTTTCAGTTTCTCGACCTGGGCATAAAGGCGCGAGAACACGATCAGCAGCACAACGAATAGAATCGCCAGCACAAGGGCGACGATCACACCAGCGGGCATGAGGTTTACCTCCACACTTGGGTGTGTTGACATGCTCGCCTATGGAAAAGGCGACTCTGAGTACAAATGTCAACACGGCTTACGCAGCGGTTATGCGTCCAGTGTAGCCGGGATCGCGCGTGGGGGAAACTCGCGGGGGGAATAACGGTGAGAGACCATTTGAGAAGTAAGATTCCCCCCACCCCTAGCCCCTCCCCCACGCTGCGCGGAGGGAGGGGAACCGGTTTTCTCCCTTCCCTCATTTTGGGGGAAGGGTCGGGGATGGGGGCTTTTCAAACGGCCTCTGATGCGCACGGTTTGCTCCCCCTCTCCGGCTTGACGGGAGAGGGGGCCGGGGGGTGAGGTGGTTTTCGTTCCTACTCCGCCCGCCCGCTGATCATGAATTCCTCATCCGTCGCGTGATCCTGCACTGTGATCGTGACCTCCTCATCATCAAACGCCAACCGCAGCGTGTACCCGCTGGGCGGCAGCATCCCGTTGAGCGTGAGCAGGAACGCGTCGTCGTCCCATGCCGCAATGCTCCGCACAGCGATGAATGGTTCCGGCATGTGCCACTGCTGCAATGTGCCGACGCGCTCGACGCCGTCCAGCCCGACCGCCGCCGGATCGCCGCCGTTCACGCTGAGCCACGCTTCCGTCGCGCCATCCTCGAATGTCAGCGCCATCGCCTCCCAGCCGAGCGAATTCGCAGCCAGCGCGTAGGTTTGCCCGGATACCTGGGCCGCTGTCTCCGGCAGTGCGTCTACCGGACTCTCCGCCCGCGCGACGGCGGCTTCCAACTGTGCGTAAGCGTCGGGGTTCTCAGGGATCGGCGTGGAGGACACCACCGCCGGGATGATATATCCGCTGGTCAGTGTGTTGAGGTGCTGCCCGGTGTTGATCAGCATGTTGCTGGTGAAGACCACCACGAGGTCTAGCTGTGGATACACGT
>CBEVZO010000409.1:0-4411 GCA_965554365.1 uncultured Anaerolineae bacterium | reverse complement strand
GGTTCCGACCACGCAAGGGTATATTGGCGCGGTGCGCTATATGTCTGATCTGCCCTCTGACGGTTTTGGTCCGCTGCTGATCGACGTGGGCAGCGCCAACAGCGTGATCGCGGCGAGCGTGAACGGTACGCCGGTCTACACGATCCGCACAGACCTGGGACTGGGGCATAACATCGTCAGCGCGCTGGACACGGTGACTGCGGAGCGCGTGCGGCGCTGGCTGCCGTTCGACATCTCCAATGACGCGCTGAACGATTACGTGCATAACAAACAACTGCGGCCCGCGACGATCCCCGGCACGGCACACGATCTGATGATCGAACAGGCGTTGGCGCGCGAAATTGTCCGCACGCTGGTCGCTGACGCACAGCCGGCATGGAACGTGGACGATATCACGCTGCTGCCGCCGTTCCAACCGATTATTGCGGCGGGCGCGGCCCTCACCGAAGCACAAACGCCCGGCATGTCCGCGCTGCTGTTGCTGGACGCGCTGCAACCGACCGGGTTAGTCGAACTGCGGCTTGATCCGCACAACCTGATCAGCGCGTTGGGCGTGATCTCGTATGTCAAGCCGCTGATGACAGTGCAGGCGCTCGAAGCGGGCGGCCTGATCAACCTGGGCACGGCGTTCTGTCCGGTAGGGCGTGTGCGTGCGGGCCGCCGCGCGATGACCGTGCGTATTCGTTACGGCGAAAACAAGCAGATCGACCATGTCGTGCGCGGTGGCGAAATCTGGATGGCTCCGCTGCTGCCCGGCGAGGAAGTCGAGGTCCGTGTGCGGTTGAGCCGGGGGCTGTCGATTAATGGTAAACGTCGCCTGAAGCGCCAGATGGTGGCGGGGGCCGCAGGCATTATCTTTGATGCGCGCGGGCGTCCGCTGGTGATGCCGCGTCAGAAGGACCGGGTTGAGCGTTTCGGCAAGTGGCAAGCTGCGATGACGGACCGCGAGTGGCCGCCTGCGCCGTCTGTGCCCACCATCACGATACCTGATCAGGTGCAGCCCTTGCCTGAACCGGAACCGCTGCAGGAATCGACGTTGGACATGCTGCGGTCGGAGGCTGATACGGGCGACGACGACGGCGGGTTTGAGTGGTAAGCTACCTGATAACGTTTGTCAGTTTACCTCACCCCCGGCCCCCTCTCCACGCGCGGAGAGGGGAAGCAAACCGCATATAAAAGTCCCCCCTCCATCGCAATGGAGGTCGCAGCTACGCTGCGCGGGATTTAGAGGTGGGGTAAACAGCGCAGGCGCGAACACAGTGCAGCGTGCAGGCATAACACGGAGCAGGACACAGTATGGCGTATTTTCCTGAAACCACAGTCATCAAAGAACGCACGGCACTCACACGGGAGCGCACGCTGCCCCCACACGCCATCACTGACGCGGCGCAGGCCGTGCAGAATGAGCCGGTCGAGGCGGTGCAGACGGTGCTGGTCGGCAGCATGTTGGGCGACTACTACATGCTGGATATCATCAAGGGTCTGCGCCTGAAATCTCGCCCTACGCTAGACGAACTGCAAGAGTTCATCGTGACCGACACCGGGCTGCGCGTGCAGGTGGGACAGGAAATCGCGCGCAAGGGCCAGGGACGGCGCGCCAGAGTGATGCAGTCTCCGGTAGAGGGCGTCGTGGTCGGCATCGACGGCAGCCGTATTATTGTGCAAGAGGCGCGGCAGACGGTCGAGATCAAGGCGCGGATTCCGGGGCGGGTTGAGAACGCGTCGCCGCATCGTGTGGTTGTGACCGGCAAGGGCGCAGTGATCCAGTGTGCCTGGGGTAATGGGCGGTTCATCTTCCATGCGTTCAAAGCACTGCCGCCAGACAGGTTTATGGGTCTCAGCCGCATGGACTCACGCATTTCTGAGTACAAAAATGTGGTGATCTATACCCGCGAACCCTTGAACGCAGGGAATCTGTTGGTCGCGAAACAACAGGAAGTCGGCGGGGTCGTGGGGCCGAGCATGTCCGCCAACTTGCGCGAAATGGCAATGCAGCTTACATTTCCCGTATTGCTAACTGAGGGTTTTGGGCATCGCCGCCCCACCGAATTGATTTATCGCCTGTTAGACGCTAACATGGGGTTGCAGGCCGTGTTCGATGCCACCATCCCGGATCACTGGTCAGCGGATCGACCAGAAATCATGATCCCGCTGCCGTCTGAGGGGGCGACACTCGTGCCGCCTGCGTTAGATCAGGCCTTGACACCGGGGATGCAGGTGCGCATTGTGCGCGCGCCCTGGGATAGCGTGATTGGAACGGTGGAGGAGCTGCCACAGACTCCCCAACTAATTGATAATGGCTTGCGCGTACCATGCGCCAGAGTCCGGTTATCACCCGACCAGGTGATACTGGTCCCGCTGGCGAATCTCGAACTGCTGGGGTAGGCTGTGTATGCACTGCGAGGTGACTCGCGCATCTACACAGCGATAAACCAGCAGCCAGGTGTGGGCGACTATCGCGGCTACCGCGGAGGGACAAATTATGGCTGATGAAGAATTTGATGGATTTTTCGACATGGACGAGTTGGAGGAACCGTCGCCTTTCGACCTGGAGGTAGATGACGACGGGTTCCTCGATGAGTTTGACGATCCCGGTAGTGACGATGGTGGGATTAGCCGCGCATTTGTGTTCGCCGCTGCGCTGATCACCATTGCCGTCGTGGTCGTGATCGTACTGCTGCTGTGGTATGCTTTCAGTGGCGATGATGGCCCCACCGAGTATGAGCAAACCGTCCAAGCGATTGAAACATCGAACGCGCAGACGGAAGTAGCGTTTTATGCGACGGGCACGGCGCTGTCACAGATCCAAACCGCGACTGCTACGGCTATCATGGCACTGGAAGCAACGGCCACGCAGGCGTTTTTCGATCAGCAGACTCGGGCAGCGGTCGATGCGGCGGAAACGGCGGCGGCACAAACGGCTGTCGCAATAGAAGCGACCGCCGGTTTCCATGCCACTCAAACAGCAGAGTCGGACGTCGCAGCGACGGCGGCAGCGGTAGAAGCCACTGAGGCCGCGAATGCGACGGCGACGAGTGTGCAACTCACCGCAGAGGCAGAGATGCGCCGCCTAACTGTGCTGGTGTTGGACCCGAACGGCCAACCGATTCCGAACGCCAGTGTGCGCCTCTATCGCGATGACGGTGATGGCGAGTTCGATCCGGAAGATCGCGTCGTAGAACCTGACGTCACCCCTGTGCCGGGGGCGACTGCCGTTGCAGCCGCGCCCGGTGATGATGACGAAGATACACCGCCGGTTGTGCCTGCGGGCGATAACCACCTGGCATATGGCGAGGCCGGGGAAGGTGCGCTCGGTTTGGGCCAAACGATTGGGTGGGTCTTCGAGGGCAGCGCAGGCGACGAAGTGTCGATCAGCGCCGAAGCACTCGAAGTCTCGCAGATGGACACGTTCCTCGAAGTGTTTGATCCGAGCGGCGAGCGTCTCGCCACCAATGACGACGGCGGCGATGGTTCGAACGCGTTGATCGAAGAATTGGTGCTGCCGAGTGATGGTGTGTACATCATCGAGGTGAGCAGCCTGGCCGGAGAAGGCGCTTACACGTTGCGGCTGTTCCTGACGATTGTCCCGGCGGATGATGACGCTGGTGATGTGGATGAAGGCGACGCGGAGGTAGGTGACGAAGAAGGTTTCGCACCGCCTACGCCAGAAACCAACTCATCCTACCATCGCCCCAACCGCACGGACGGTCTCGTGCTGGTCAGCGGACCGGCGCAGGGATCGACGCCCACTCCCGAAGGTGACGCACTGCAAGACGTGCAGGTCGCCGTGCAGGGGTTGATCGACTTCGGTTCGTTGGAACCAGGTGTCTACTGGTTGGAACTAGAATACGACTCCCTGCCGGCAGTGCTGCAAGCGCTGGCCGTGCCGGGCGAACCGCTGTTCATCCAGGTGAACGTGCCGGAAGACGGTCCAGTGGGCGAGATCACGTTTGAGTTCCAGCCCGGTGTGACCCCGACACCGATCCCCACCGACACGCCAATCCCAGAACCGACCGCAACAGGACAACCGACCGCGACACCCGGTGGCGATGTGACGGCTGATACCGACATCCTCTCGCCCACACCGACAGAAGAACCCGGCGAAATCGGTGACTACGGGTTCTTCGATGAGGTGAACGACAGCGCGGATGGTATCGCGGGTACAAGCGGCCTGACCGTGCTGATCATTGCGGCGGCGGGTCTGGTGGCCGTAATCTTTGTGGCGCGCAAGCTGCGCTCGTAAGCCGGACACCTGTGCCGGACGGCCCACGCGGCAGCGGCACATGATCCGCGAGACATAAGCTAGCGTTAAATCCCCGTGCAGGAGCAGACAATTTCGCTGCTGCACGGTACAATGGTAGGACTACAAAATAACGTGATTGGCGCATGTTAGCCCCTATTCCCCCCAGCC
>CBEVZO010000408.1:0-4412 GCA_965554365.1 uncultured Anaerolineae bacterium | reverse complement strand
TCAGCAAGCACCGTGTCGCGCACGTCGACCCCGGCGTAATGTTCGAGGCTCTGCCGCATCCGGGCCACCCAACGCGGCAACAGCAGCGGCGTCTGCACCTCGGTCACATAACGCTTGGCGTCTGCGCCGTGCGTCTCCGGCCCCTCGATCCACACAATGCGCGAGGGGTCTTCCGCGATTCCGATGTGGTATTGGCGTATATACGCTACCAACTGCCCCACCGTCGCCATAATCCCGTACTCGGCGTCGTCGAAATCCTGCGGCCCGATGTGCGTGATCGCCAGCCAGGGACCGCCCGGTAACACGCGGCAGGTGATACCGTCCGCCGTGATGCGCTGGCTGACGGGAATGCAAAGCTCAATGTCGCGCCCGGTGTCAGGATTCACGTCGTGGGTGATGGCGATGCCCGGTCCGGTGGCCTGCGAACCCGCCGCGTCACGCAAACGCTGCATCGCCGGAGCGATATCCTCGCGCTGACCGCGAAAACGTAACGCTGCCACCAGCGTATCGTCCAGATCGTGACGCTTAATGCGTCCATGCTCAAACGTCATACCAATTCCTCCTCAGATCACACGCATGTTCTGAGGAGTTATACGTGCGCAGCGGGGGATTCTGGTGCGCCACCGCACGACCTCACATCTCGATCAAAATCGCCCGTGTCGGTGCGCCATCACAGCCCGCGAGCTTCATCGGCAAACACACCAACTGGTACAGCCCCGGCGCAATCCCGTGCAGGTTCAGCCCCTCCACGATCACAACCTCCGCACCAAGCAGCACCTGATGTGTCTTCACCAGATCACTCCACGCTGCCACCGAGAGATAATCCACGCCGACCAGCTTCACATCGTGCGCGACCAACCATTCCGCGCCGCTGGTCACGACACCGACGTAGCCCGTATCAAACGCAGTGTGCGCCTGCGCCCATAGGTCGGAGTTGCGCGTTTTGAACAGCACACGCACCGTACCCGGCGGAATCGCGAGCGCGTCCAGCACATCCGCCGTGATCTCGTCCACGCCGTCCGGCACTTCGATCACCAGCGCCGGGCCAACCAACACCTCCAGCGGCAATTGATCCACGCCATAACCATCACCGACAAAATGCGCCGGGGCATCGACGTGTGTGCCGGTGTGCGCACTGAGCGAGAGCTGCGTGTTCGTGTTGCTGTCGCCGCGCGCGATGCTGGATCGTTGCTCCATTCGCACGGGCACGCCGTCCTTCCAGACAACCAATGACGGACTGATCGCTAACGTAATATCGTGAATCATGAAGCGGCTCCTTGTTGCTGTGTTTGTGAGATGACGTAGGGGCACTGTGCTACTGCGCTCAACATCGACTAAATCTCGCGCTGGGCATGGCGAGCAATGCCCCTACGAAAACGAGGGTGTTTTATGCCCATTCAATTCGCTGATTCCGGCACATCCACCAACGCGGGCAGCCAGATCGTGAAGGTCGCGCCCGCGCCCGGTATGCCGGTGCTGTCCACGACGACCTCGCCCCCATGCCGGTCCACAATGCCTTTGAGAATCGCCAGCCCCAGCCCCGTGCCCGGTTTGCCGGACGTCGCCCCACTGTCCCGCGAAAGAAGCGCTCAAACAGGTGTTTCTGCTCATCCGGCGGGATGCCCGGCCCGGTATCTGCGACGGCGATCCCCACACGCGGCAGATCGGCGTCTCGATCCACCAGCACACGCAGCAGCACCTGCCCACCGGGGGGCGTGTAGTGCAGCGCATTCGTCAACAAGATGCTGAGCGCCTGTCCCAATAACCCCTCATCCGCCTCTACCAGGGACGCACCCGGCGCGTCATGCGCCTGCAACTGCAAACCGTCCGCCTCTGCCAACGCCGCGCGGTCGGTGGCATACTGCCGCGCCAGCACGTTCAAATCGACCGGCATTAACGCGATCACGCTGTGCCCCTGATCCATACGTGACAATTGCAGCAAATCTTCGATGGTACGCGCCAAACGATCCGTTTCACGCCGCATCACGTCCAGATGCACGGCCATCCGGTCGGGCTGTACGTCCAACAAATCCTGGCGCAGCTTCAGACTCGTGATCGGTGTGCGCAGTTCGTGCGAGACGTTCGACACAAACTCATCTTTGATCTGGCCCAACGCGCGCAATTCGTCGTTGGCCGCTTCGATCAACTGCATCTGCCGGCGCAGTTCGGTGATATCCTGCACCGCGCCCCACACGAGCATCACCCGCCCAGCCTCATCAACCCAGACGGGCTTCTGATAATCGCGCAGCCAACGGGTTTCGCCATCTTTGGTAGTGATCCGGTATTCGAAAGCTGTCGTTTGGCCCGCCATCACCCTCGGCCACCACACAATGACAATGTCAGCCAGATCATCGGGGTGGACAATCGTATTCCACGTCAGAACACGCATCTCTTCCGCCGTATAGCCCGTAATCCGTTCTATCACACCAGACATCATGCTGGTTTCCATTGTGCCGTCGGGATGGACGATCACGGAGTAGATGTAATCTGAGATCATCTCGGAGACAATGCGATAGCGCTCCTCGCTGGCAAGCAGCGCAGCGGCAGTGCGTTCGCGCTCGGCCATTTCTTGCCGCAAATCGGCAGTCCGGTTCGCCACGCGCTGCTCAAGCTCGCTGGCATACCGCTGCACCTGCTCATAGAGGCGCGCGTTCTCAATCGCAAGCGCCGCCTGATTCGCGAGCGCCAGAGCCAGCGCGACATCGTCCGCCGTGAACGGCTGCACAGTGAAACGGTCTACTGTAATCACGCCGATCACGCGATCTTTGATCAACAGCGGCACGCCCATCCAGGACCGAATGAGGGATGACTCGTCGGTAACATCATGATCATGGAATGGCGGGAATTCCTGGACCACGTCCGCAAAAGTGAACGACCGGCGTTCTTCAATCACGTGTATCGCCGGAATCGTCGGCCCCACAGGAAAACGTTGAGCGATGACTTCCTCCGGTTTGCTGAACCCATGACAGGCCATGATCACCAAGTCAGACTCATCGATCTCCATCACCGATGCGCTGTCATAGGCAACCACTGCCCGAAACTGCTGCAAGATACGGTCAAGCACCTGGGGCAAATCCAGCGTGGCATTAATCGTCGCGGACGCCTGGGCCAGCGTTTCGGCACTCCGGCGGCGGCGCTGCTCCGCCTCGAACAACTGCGCATTGCGGATCGCGATGGCGGCCTGATCCGCAAACGCACGGACACGGACTGCCTGCTCCGCACCGAACATCCCCGGCGTGAACCCGTCCAGATTCAGAAACCCGATCACCGTGTCACCCACAATGATCGGCACGCCCAGATACGCCCGCGTCGGGTTGGGGATACCTTTGCCAAAGCCGGACAGCGTGCGCACATCATCGACCCACATGGGCGCACGCATTCCGACCATGCGCCGCAAATTGTCAGCCTCCTGCACACGCACCGTATAGTTTTCGACCTCCACTATACCCCGCTCGATGAAGCCCCGGCTGCGTACCACTGTCGCGGTTTCGCCTTTGATCAGCATAATGCTGGATGCATCATGGCGCACCACATGCACCAGGTTTTCGAGGATGCGATCCAGCACTTCGTCCAGCTTCAACGTGCTGTTGACCGCAGCGGCGGTGTTAGCCAACGCTTCCGCCAGGAGCCGCTGCTTACGTTCACCGCGCTGGCGGCTGGCATCCAACAGCTTGCGGTGATAGATGATCAGCACCGCGATCAACGTGAGCGTAAGGTTAAACGACACAGGGTTTTCTACAATCACGCGCAGTGATGTGTCGGGGGCCAACACACCGAATACCACCAAGCCTGCCACATGGAAACCAAATACGATCACCACCATCCGCAGCGACAAAAACACGCTGGTGAACAACACAATCGTACTCAAATAGTTGAGTAGTTGTAGTTGACCGTAGCCTTCATCGCGCCAGGCCAGCCAGAATAACAACAGTGACCCCGCCACCACTGCCACCCCGATAGCCGCCTCATAGTGCCCGCGCCGGGTGAACGCATACATCACCAGAATTAGCACTGTGAACGCCACGCGCGAGATCAGTTCTTCCTGCCTCGCCAGCTCCAACGGGGTACGCACGATTATCAAGATCGCCAGCACCACCAGCACAGTTAGTTCCAACGAGGCCAGCAGTTGTGCAGGATAGCGCAACTCCGGGTTGGAGACACTCACGGGCATAGTGAGCGCCCGCCAACGCGCCGCCCCCCATGTACACAATGCACGAAGCCTGTCAAATACCTTCACGGCGCTTTCTGATCCCTTCTGACACAGCACATGCTCAACCCTGACCGCACATATATTGTACCAGTTTGTGCGCATGAGGGCGCAGCATAGGCATCGGGTGACAGGAGGCACTGGAGGGAAAGGAACTGGGGGGCATAAGGCAACTGGCAAGAGGGGTCCACGAACAACCTGTCAG
>CBEVZO010000407.1:0-4415 GCA_965554365.1 uncultured Anaerolineae bacterium | reverse complement strand
TATGCACCGGAATGCGGATCGTGCGTGCCTGGTCCGCGATAGCACGACTGATCGCCTGACGGATCCACCATGTCGCATACGTGCTGAACTTGAATCCTTTGGTGTGATCGAATTTCTCGACGGCGCGCAGCAGGCCAATGTTACCCTCCTGGATCAGGTCCAGGAAGTTGATCCCGCGTCCCATGTAGCGTTTGGCGACGCTGACCACCAGCCGCAGATTAGCGCGCGTCAGAGCTTCGGCGGCCTGTGGGCCACGTACCTGAGCCGCGTCAAACTCGCGTTGGATGATCTCGTTCAGCGTTTTGCGCTCAGCATCCAGCCAGTCGTAGAACATCTTGGCGTCCGGCCAATCACCCTGCTCAACAAACGCTTGCAGAAGGCGGGCTTGCAACGGCGCAGGGAACAAATACAACGCCTGGAAAACCTGAAACAGGTTCGCCGCGACAATATTCCAAGGCTCATCGCGGCCCCAGTCACCCTGTTCCAGATACAGACGGATATAGGATGGTTCCTGACTGTTCCAGGTGCGGCGGAGATTCTGCGTTTCGCTAATCAGCAGATCGATGACGGGCGGCTCGATGTCCAGTTCGCGCACCTGATCCATTGTGGTTTGCCAGTGGACAAGCATGTGCGCGTAGATGGTCGCCAACACATCGACGGGTTGTGTGGTGCTGATGATGCGATCCCCGTCAAGCTGTTGGGTCGTAGATGCTAACAGGTTGCAGGCCGATATCTGCGACGAAAGCCAGGTTTCACTATCCGGATCGAGTAGTTGGACCTGCCCAATCTCTTTGAGATACATCCGTACCGGATCATCGGCCATCGCGGCGGCATCAAGGCGCGGCAACGCGCTACTTCCGTCGGCGTTGTCTAGTGTGTTGCTGTCAAGATCATTGTGGTCCAGGTCGGTTATCTCCTCCGGATCGTAGCCGGATGATTGCGCGTCGTCGGTAACAATCTCGACTCCCATATCCTCAAATTGTTCGAAGGCCGCCTGCACCTCGTCACTGTCGGGATCATCGAATAGGGCCAACACCTCGCGTTCGTGGACCCGTTTTTTGCGGCGACCACGCTCGAATAACTCGTTCAGCGTCGTCACGGGGTTCTGTCGTGTTTTTTTGCTCGCGTTCTCGGCCATAAGTCCCAATGTCCATTGATCTAGTAAATAATTCAGGACTCACGTTTCACGCTGCAAACCGTGCATAGTTTGTAGCGCTTTGGCGATTAGCTGGCGGGCGCGCGTGATAGCGCTCATATGAACGTGATATGCTTCGGCGTTCTGGTCTTGCGCTTCCTGCTGTAGAAAATAGAGTTCTTGCGATTGACGTTCTAAATGACTGTGCCGCAGTTCCAGGGTTTTTTGAATAAATAACCGTAAATCAGGTTCATTGTTTGTATGATTTTGCATTTGTTCACGTCGTATGCCGCGATATTCACCGCCCAGTGTGCCGGATAATGTCTGTTGAAACGCGTCTAATGGTGGTACGCGTAAATCGTCAACAACGGCCACTAATTCTGGTGGCAAATAGTGGTACAAATACTCGATAGGATCGGTATCTCCTTCATCCAGTGCTTGTTCAAAGGTGCGGAAAATGGCCTGATAGTCGCTGCGTGTGAAGTCTCCCGCGTGCGTTGGAGCCAATGGTTCACGCAGGGCAGGATCATTGTTTTGTAGCTCTCGCAGTTTACGTCGCGTTTCAAACAACCAATCAGGTTCACTAAGCAACAAGTTAAAATAGCGCTTTTCGCGTACAGCAGACTGCCCCGGTGGTCTGCTGACGGTGATACGCGCTGGACGATCAGCTAACTTACGGCGCTTTTGCTGTGTGGGCATGTCACGAGCTTTGATCGGTTGCCGCTCTATGCCCCACTGGATTAGTGTACGTTCATCAATCCGTACTTTTCGTGCTAGCGCTTGAATATTACCGCTTTGCTCTACATCACTCTCGGTTGTGATCAATATAGGTAGCAAAGCTTGTGCAACCTGTTCGCGCTCCTGCAATGACGACAGATCGTTCAGGTGCGCGGTGGCCTGCTCGATGACGTAGTTGGCAACCGGTTGGGCGTGTTCGAGCAGCGCGGGCCACGCCTCTGGTGTTGTGCGGATCAGGTCGTCAGGGTCTTGCCCCTCGGGTAAGCTGATCACGCGCAGGTCAACATTTAACCTGCCAGTGTAACGTATCATGCCGCTTGGATCAAAAGTCCTGTTTAGGGCCTTTCCATCGAGCGTTTGTTGTGCGACGGTTAGCCCACGCATCGTCGCATTGATACCCGCCGTATCTGCGTCCAGCGCCAGGATGATGCGTTCGGCGTAGCGTGCAAGCTGGCGCAGGTGTTCTTCGGTGAGCGCCGTGCCCATCTGTGCCACGATATTCGGGAACCCGGCTTGATACGCCTGCATCACATCCATATACCCCTCGACCACCACCACCGTCTCAGTTTCACGGATCGCGCGGCGGGCGGTATCCAGGCCGTAGAGCAGTTTACTTTTGTCAAACAGCGGACCCTGTGGCGAGTTCAGGTATTTTGGATTGTCTTCTTTGGCGAAGGCGCGCGCCCCAAACCCTACTGTGCGGCCTCGGCTGTCACGGATCGGGATCACCAATCGGTGCCGGAAACGGTCGTAGACGTTGCCTTTGTCGTTACGGATCGCAACCCCCGCATCGACGATTTCATCCTGCTTATAGCCCAACATTTGCAGGTGGTGCAGGGCTTGCCGCCAGTCGTCAGGCGCATAACCGAGCATGAACGTTTCGGCGGTTTCCTGGCTCAAGCTGCGATTTAGCACATAATCGCGCGCGATCTGTGCGCCCTCAGCGTCACGTAATTGTTTGTGGAAAAAGCGCGCCGTTTCTTCCAACAGCCCGCGCAGGCGGTCCATCTGGGCATCTTGCTGTGACTGTTCCGGTGTGCGGGGCTGCAAGTCTACCCCGGCGCGGCGTGCGAGTTCGCGCAAGGTCTCGCTGAAGTCCCAGCCTTCGTTTTTCATCACGAAGCTGAAAACATCGCCGCCTTCGCCACAGGCCCCGAAACATCGCCAAGTTTGCGTATCTGGGAATACCACAAACGAAGGCGTTTTTTCCTGATGGAATGGACACAACGCTTTATAGTTGCGTCCCGCCTTTTGCAACGAGGTATATCCAGATATGACTTCGACAATATCGAGGCGGGCTTTTACGTCATCAACGACAGACATGGAATTGGCCCCACCAATCACCGCTTAGTATGAAGGATTATATGCACGTTGGAACATTCGTGCAAACGTTATACTGTGAATTTTGGGTGAAAATTTGAGGGATCGTGTATAAACTATTCACAGTGTTTTGTTCGGAAATCGTAGCGAAAGATGAACGTATGACGCGTGATGAAATCATTCGCCTGACCGCGCTTTCGTCGTGCGCAGGTTGAGCGTCTAAACTGGCCCCAGAGGCCCTGGCGCACGTGTTGCGTCCCCTTCAGACTATGTTCGATCCTGCGGATCACCCCGACCTGCTCGTTGGGTTGGGTGTGCCAGACGATGCTGCCGTTTACCGGCTGGATGACGAACGCGCGTTGATCATGACGACGGATTTCTTCACGCCGATTGTGGATGACGCGTACCAGTACGGCGCGATTGCAGCGGCTAATGCGCTCAGTGACGTGTATGCGATGGGCGGTCAACCGCTGATCGCGTTGAATATTGCCGCGCTGCCGCCCAAGCTGCCGCCGGACCTCATACAGGCGATGATGCTGGGCCTGGCGGAGAAAGTGCGCGAGGCGGGCGCGGTGATCGCGGGCGGGCACACGATTCAAGACGAGGAGCCGAAGATCGGGTTGGCGGTGGTCGGGATGGCGCACCCGGATCGTTTGTTGACCAAATCAGGCGCGCAGCCGGGTGATCTGTTAATTCTGACCAAGCCCATCGGCACAGGATGCATTACCACCGCCGCGAAGAACGACAAAGCTAAGGCGGCTGATCTTGACGAGACGATCACATGGATGATGCGCCTCAACCGGCATGGGGCGGAGGCTGCGTCCGCGTTGGGCGCACGCGCAGCCACCGATATCACTGGCTTTGGGTTGATCGGTCACGCGACGGAGATCGCCGAGTCTAGCGCAGTGACGCTGCACATGCACGTGGCGCACATCCCGTTGCTGGACAACGTGATGACCTATGCAAAACTGTGGGCTTTCCCTGGCGGTTCGTTCAACAACCGGCTGGCGTATGAGGACAGCATGCGTGTGGTCGGGACGGTGTCGGAAGAACTGCGGATGCTGCTCTATGACGCACAAACCAGCGGCGGGTTGCTGATCGCGCTCCCCGCTGATCAGCGTGATGCGTTCGCTACCGCGATGCAGGCACAATCCGCGCCCTGGTGGGAGATTGGGCACGTTGGCGCGCGCGAAGACGTGAACATCATCGGGTATGGGCCAGT
>CBEVZO010000406.1:0-4432 GCA_965554365.1 uncultured Anaerolineae bacterium | reverse complement strand
GATGCAGATGAAGTTGTCGCGCGTGAGTACCCCTTGACGGCTCCAATGGGCATGGCGGCGCGGCACGTTGATATACTGCCGCAGCGCGATCACCGACGGAACCTGAAACTGGGTACGCACGGTGCGCAGAAAACGCTCGGTTTGCTCCACCACCGTCGCTTTACCGGATAGCAGTAGATTGATGGCGCGCGGGATGCCGATCACGGTCAGCGGCTCCCATGTGCCACCGTTGAGTAGTAGAACTTGGCCTCGTATCATAATTTGCCCTGCCCTTTCTGGGCCAGGACCCCGTACCCGGCAGCATTGACGCAGCACCATAGAATGCGCCCGATCACCAACACCGCCGCAGCGAACGATCACCCTTATTATACAATCTTTCACAAAGTTCGCAGCCTGGCGTTTTCGCGCAAGTATGCGCCCCAGTGTATCACATTGCAAAGTTGCGATAAAGGGTCTCTAAGGTTCAAGGTTGTGTTAATTTGTGCGACGCAGCGTCACCATAGATCACGCGTGTTTAGCGCGTGCCCAGCAGCGGCGACATCGATTTTACGCAGGGCGAGACTCAAAACGGGCAGAGTCGTGTGCAGACTCCGCCCGTAACGTCTACATATAGCGCCGCGCGTTAGGGCCAGTAGGAGAAAATTGAGCTATACCTGTCACCCTCATGCGCCAGCGTGCCCCCGATGAGGTCCACCACAACGCCGTGCTGCGCGATCACGATGATGAAGTCCACCGGCTCGGTTTGACCGCTGCAATTGAGCGTATACGCCACCGCTAGCACATAAGCGACCCGCGTATCCGCACCCTCGCGCTCGATGGCGCGTTCTATTACGGGCGCGCGGACTTCTGCGCAGAACTGATTCGCTTCAGCAATGAGTTCCAGGTCGCGCGGCCCTGATTCTGTCGTGACCGACAGCGACAAATCGACCGGCGCATCCCAGATCAACACCACTTCGAGGTCCAGGTCCGCTTCAGGCTCAAACGCCCCTGCGTCGATGGGCGGAGCAGCACGCCCCAACAAGATCAGCCGGTAGCCGCCCGACGAGTTGAGGTCTTCGGGTTGCACTTCGAGCGTGTACACGCCGTCTTCCGGCAAAGGTTCACGTATGATGCTGGTTACATCATAGCCGTATTGCAACCCGTGCCCTTCGCGTAGCACAGCGCCATCGGGACCGCGCAAGATCAACGCCGGGACTACATCGCCAGACGTCGCTTCTACTGCAACGGTGATCTCGTCACCCGCCTGCCCCTCGAACGTGTAGCGCTCAACGGGATTGTCGAAGCTCAGGTCGCCGGACACGATATCACCGTACTCTAGCGTAGGCAACGATGCCGGATCGGTACCTGCTAGCGGTTCTGCGTCTGTCTCGATGACCAACACATACGCGCCAGCGGACGGTCCATTCGCGACCCCGTAGCGTGACGCGCGAATCAGATACAGGCCATCGGCGGACAGTGTGTAATCCGCAATTGCGGCATCCCGTGAGTCTTCGAAGTCGTCGTTAACGGCCAGTTCGTAGCCGTTGGCATCGGTGAGGGTGACCAACGCATCGAGATCGCTTGCAGCGGCGTTCATGCGAATGGTGAGTACGTCACCTTCGCGCCCCTGGAAAATATACCAGTCGAACCAGTGCATATTGTGAATTTCGCCCGACGCCGTTTGGTTGTAGGTCAGCCAACTCAAGTTTGCCGGGAAATCGTCGGTGAACCAACGCAACCCAGAGGCATCCTCTGGCGGCGGCGGTGCGCCATCCTCAGCGTTGAGCGACAGCGTATAGTTGCCCGTCGAGTAGCCGCGCTCAAACCCGAAGCGCGTCGCGACGATGGTATACAGGCCTGTCTCCGGTAGCGCGAAATCCGCCACCGCAGGCATCACTGAGCCGCCCGTGTCGTCTACCTGGATCAGCACACTGCCGTCCGGCCCTTCAAGCAGCAAATACCCGTCCAGCCCGCCAGGGACATCCACGTCGCGCGCCATGACAATCGTCACCTGGTCGCCCGCCTGCCCCTCAAACGTCCAACGCTGCTCGTATTGCTCAGCGGTGATCGTGCCGCTGACAGTCGCGCCATACGTCAGATCGCCGCTCATCTGCGGCACCGGTTCCCCCAGTGCCGCCGGGGCATTCAGTGGCAGCTCGCCCTCGACCAGCGTCAGCGCCAGCGTAAAATCGATCTCGCCGAGGTTGCGGTCACGTTCCTGAAACACGCGTACACGGTACAGGCCCGCTTCGGGCAGCACGAGGTTTTCCAGCGTCGTAACGCCGTCCTCCGAGGGATCGCTGACAGCAAAACGGTGCTGCGCCGTGTCCTTGATTTCAAGACTCAGCGGTGTGCTGCCAGGATCATGCGTCAACGTCAGCGCTACCACATCGCCCGCCTGCGCTTCAAACGCATATAACTGCACCGGGTTGAGTCCGCTAATTGTGCCTTCGACCTCGGTGTTATAGACGAGAAAGCCCTCGCCTTCACGCTGCGTCCAACCGCTGCCCGCTTGGGCTGCGGGATCGGTGGCCGGGGGCGGAGTCGCATCAGGCGGAGGCGCGGGGAGGGCGATTTCTAGCGAGAGCTCATAATCGCCGGTCGAGAAGCCGTTCGCCTCCAAAAAGCGCGTTGCCACGACGAGATACGTGCCATCCTCCGGCAGCGTGACAGTCAACGCGGAGTCGGTGATGATGCCGCGCTCGATGTCGTCGTTCTCGCCCAGCGACTCCTCATCCGCCGTCAGCAGCACCACCGTGCAGTCCAGTGTGCCATTGGTGGCGGACATCGTTACCGTCACTTCATCGCCCGCCATACCGTCGAAACGGTACGCGACCTGTGTTGTGTCGTCGTCGATGGTCCCCGTGACTGTAGCCCCACTGCTGATCGTCTCTGCGGCCTCTACATCAACCGGCAGCAACATCGCGCCCGGCACTGCGCCTGTATAACCGGCAGCGTCGAACGATCCCACACCGGGATGTGCGGCGACGGCATCAATGAACGCGGCAATGGTCGGTGACAGAGTGCCCACATGCACCACAAGTACCGTGCCGTCCGTGTCGATCAGGATTGAGGTGGGCAGCGCGTCGACTTCCATGAGCGCAGCAACCCGGCCATCGGTATCCGTCGTAGTGACTAGTTCGCGCGGATAGTCGGTCAGGAACGCGCGCGCATCTTCCGGCGTATCCGATGAACCGACGAAGACTATATCGAAATTATGGTCATCCGGGTGCGTCGCGATATCCGCCAGATGCGGAAACTCCGCGCGGCATGGCCCACACCACGACGCCCAGAAATTGAATAACGTCGGGCGTGTCAGGTTGTCCAGCGTGAGATCGTCATCGCCCATAAAGCCGTCAAGCGCCCAGCTATCGAGCGTCTCGCCGAGCGGCGTGCGCAGCGGGGCCCATTCTTCTACGCCGAGGCCACCACCGATCCAGCCGGTGTAACCATCTAAACGCATATTTAGCAGGTGTACTTGCAGCGCCAGCGCCTCGATCTCCGCTGCGGGATCAGGATCGTCGTCTTGCGCGATCACCGGCAGCGTCAACGGCCCGACCAGCAGCAGCACCCCTACGATCATCAGCGCGAGCGTCCACCCGCGCCGCAGCCTATGCATAAATCGCATCATTATTCGCTCCACATCAGGTACTATTAAATTGCTAGATGAAATGCAGCAATCCCAGTGTAGCATGAATCCGTTTTGCGTGTGGGGCGCGTTGGGGAGAGGTAGTGTATCGAAAAACTTTTCCTCACCCCCAGGCCCCCGCTCCATCGTGGATCCCGATTCCCACGCGTGCAATTTGACCCCGCTTGCGCTACGATTATGCGCTATTGAACCTCGGACAGTCCCATTCATCACCACAAGGATCAACAATCGTATGACCAAACTGCTCAAACTCGCCTGGAAACCCTTTCGCATCGTGATCCACCGGCTGCGCAATCATGGGCCGCGCGCCACATGGATGTGGGCCTGGGGACGCGGCGTCACACGGCTGACCGGCGCGGTCGTCCTCAGCCATTGCCAGATCACGCCGACCCTGTACGTGGGCCCGCAGCACGGCACACGCGGTAAGCGCCAGTTGGAACGCGCGGGCATCACAGGCGACGTGAATCTGCGCATCGAGTACGACGACGCGGCGCACGGTCTCGCGCTGGAACATTACTGCCACTTGCCCACTATCGACGAGACGCCGCCCACCCTGGAGCATCTGCACGCAGGCGCGGCATTCATCCAACGCGTGATCGCGGACGGCGGCAAGGTGTACATCCATTGCGCGGGCGGGGTCGGACGCGCGCCCACGATGGCCGCCGCATACCTGCTGACGCAGGGCTACACGCTCGACGCGGCGCATGACCTGATCCGCCAAGGCCGTCCGTATGTGGATGTGCTGCCGGACCAACGCGCACGGCTCAAGGAATTCGCTGCCAGCCTGGGAGAACAACCCGCATG
>CBEVZO010000405.1:0-4437 GCA_965554365.1 uncultured Anaerolineae bacterium | reverse complement strand
ATCGTCAGGGGTTCACCCAACTGCACGCGCTTGAATTCTTTGGGCCGCACATCGGCGCGCAGCCCCGACGAGATCGCGCGCACCCACGTTTCGAGCAATTGCGCGATGATCGGGACATTTTCCGATTTTTCAAGCTGCTGCCGCAGACGGTCGATCTTGAAGCTCAGGACTTCCGTCTCCGGCGCACAGACGGCTAACAACCCTACCTCATGCGCGGCGAGGTCCTGGCCTAACAGCAGGTGATACCGTTGGGCGCGGAAAAAGTGCTGCCGCGCGCCGACAGGTTCTCCTTCGGCAGTCTGTACGGCGAATACGTCTGCCATGCCGTCGTGGATCAACCAGGCGTTGTCGGCCCCGCTGAGCAGGAACGGTTTGTTACCACTGAGTTTTTCCCGCCGGGAGCCACGATAGAACATCGCCAGCAGGAACATTTCCCAGTCTTCAGAGCGTTGGGTCTCGTTTTCAGTGCGGTCATTGGGTGGCATGGATGCTGCCTTTTTGGTTCAGTTGATAGTTATTGGTTCACGGTTCACAGTGGACGGTGAACAGCCTGTGGCGGCATGTGGTTTTCTCCCCCTCTCCGGCTTGGCGGGAGAGGGGACCGGGGGGTGAGGTGGGGTTTCTGTCCACTCTCAACTACAAATCCGCCAGCTTGTCCAGCTTCGATTCTACGCGGCTGCGGCGCTTGGGTTGTTCCGCGCCAATCAAATCGGCGTAGGCCCCGCCTTTTTTGAGCATTGCGTCGTGCGTGCCGCGCTGCACGATCTTGCCGCGAGCCATCACAATGATCTCGTCCGCGTCGCGGATCGTACTGAGGCGGTGCGCGACGATCAGGCATGTACAGCCGCGCCGCCGCAGGTTGTCATCGATGATCTGCTCCGTCACGGGATCGAGCGCGCTGGTGGCTTCATCCAGAATCAGCAGTGTGGGATTCGTGACCATCGCCCGCGCGATTTCCAGGCGTTGACGTTCGCCGCCGCTAAAGTTACGCCCGTCTGCCTCCACCAAGTAATCGTAACCGCCGGAATGCTCCGCAATCACATCATGGATCGCGGCGTCTTTCGCAGCCTGCACAATCCACGCTTTAGGGATCGTGGGATTCCACAGGGTGAGGTTATCGCGGATCGTGCCGCTGAACAACGAGATAGTCTGATCCACCATCGCCATCGACGCGCTTAGTACATCGCGGGAGAGTTGTTCGCGCGGCTGTTCGTCAAATAGAATCTCCCCGGACCAGGGATGGTACAGCCCTGTCACGAGGCGGGCTATGGTCGACTTGCCGCTGCCCGATGCGCCGACTAATGCCACGCGCTGCCCTGGTTTGAGCGTCAGGCTGAAACCCTCGATCAGCGGATCAGCGCGGCGACTATAGCCGAACGTCAGATCGCGAATTTTGAGGCGACCTTCCAGACGCGTCGCGGGCACATTCTTTTGCAACTCTCGCACAGAGACGGCGACCTCATCGACCGGGTAGCGCATCACATCATCGAGCCGGTTCATGTCCGCTTCGGCTTCCTGTAGGCGGCTGCCCAGGTTGATTAGTTGCGTCACCGGGCGTGTGAACGCGAGCATCAGGCTTTGGAACGCCACGAGCGTACCAATCGTCAGCGCGCCGCTTTGTACGCGGAACCCGCCAATGATCAGGATCGACGTGGTGTTGAGCGCCTGCAAAAACGGAGGCACGACAAACAGCATTTGCGTCAGCGAGCCGAGCCGCTGTTCGCTGTTGATCACCTTCGCCTGGAACCCGGCCCACCGCGCGAAGAAGTCTGACTCCGAGCCGGTTGCTTTGAGCGTTTCAATGGTCGAGAGGCCGTCCATCGATGTGCCGACCATTTTGCCGCGCTCTTGCAGCATGTTGCGGTTGGCGTCTACGCGCTGACGTGAGATGAAGCGCAGCGCCGCGATGTTGAGCATCACGATCAGCACGCCGACCACCGTCAGTAGCACGTCGTATTGCAGCAGCAGCAGCGCATAGAACGCAGCCAGCAGCAGGTTGATCACCGCCGTCGCCAGTTCACCGGAGAGCAGTTGCGCGACTTTATCGTTGACCTGCACGCGGAACGCAATATCACCCGCGTAGCGTTGTGTGAAGAACTCCACCGGCAGATGCAGCACATGCCAGAAGAAGCGACTCGATCCGGTCAGGCTGAGCTTGGTTTCCATCCGCAGCAGGTACATTTGTTGCAGCCACGTCAGCCCAATGCTGATCGTCGTTGCCACACCCATGCCGATCAACAGCGCCGAGAGCCACTCACGCCCCGTGACGAGGATATCATCCACGAAGATGCGCAGGAAGATCGGCACGACCAGCCCCGGCAGCACCAGAAACAGGCTTGCCAGCAGCACGTAGATCAGCCCCCACTCCGATCCGATGAGGCGCTGACGCAGCGCGTCTACCAGCCGGAACGGTTGTCCGGATTTCTCGAATTCCTCGCTGGGTTCCATCACCAGCGCGATGCCGGTGAAATTCTGGTTGAATTCGTCAATCGACACGCGGCGCGGGCCGGTTGCTGGATCGTTGAGGTAGACGAAATCCTTGCCGAAGCCCTCCAACACCAGAAAGTGCGTGAACTTCCAGAACAGGATCAGCGGTTTATTTAGGCTGTACAGCCCGACGATGCTGCTGCGGCGCACGCCTTTCGCTTCCAGGCCATAGCCGCGCGCCGCCTTGACAATATTCAGGGCGTTGCTGCCATCACGCGAGACACCGCACGCGAGGCGTAGTTCTTCTAGCGCGACGTATTTCTCGTAATGTTGTAGGACAATGCCCAGCGACGCCGCGCCACACTCCACCGCTTCCATTTGCAGCACGGTGGGCGTTTTGACGCGTGTGCGATGCTCGCGGGGGATAGGTTCGCTCATGGCGCGCTCACTAATGAGGATAGATTAAAGACTTTACTGATCGGGCGTTCTTTGTCAATCGTAATTGTGATCTGGCACGGCGTGCCGATCACCAGTTCAGTATCTGGCCCATCAGAAGCGGACCACACATAGGTGCCGTCAGCGTGAGTCTCGATGCGGATACGCACCTCAAACAGCGGGCCGGTGTCGGTCAGGTTGGCTACAAAACTTTCGTCACCAAGGATCGCGCTCATTTCTGCGTGCGTGGCTTCAAACTGCGCCACCGCCGCCACTTCGCCTTTCAAGTAGCCGTATTTTTCGCGTTCGACAGTGGAGGGCAGAATTTGCACGTCCATGCCGGGGTCAATGCGCTGCTGATCGTCTAGCGAGACATACGCGACCACTTCACGCTCATGGTCGCCACTGGCGAAGGTTTCGATGCTGAACAGGGGGGAACCAGCGTCCACCGGATCGCCGATTGCCACGCGCAGCGAGAGTACGCGTCCGTTGGCCGGACTGGCAACAGCGACTGTGCCCTCTGCTGTAGAGATGCGTGCTAGTGGAATCTCTGCCGCGACCAAATCGCCGGGTTCTTTATTGACCTCCACTACCTGCCCTGCGACCGGCGCAGTCACATACGTGACCGGATTACTGAGGGTCAGCGTGCCGGAACGTTCTAAGGGGGTGGTGATGCTGCCGAAGATGCTCCACAACAGGATCATGAGCAACACACTGCCGAACCCGGCCAGCACGATCCATGCGCCAGGCCGCGTGATCTGCATCAGGCGGTCGAGTTCTTCGGGCGACGAGAGCTTATCCAGGGCCGCCTTGCGGTACAGCGGGCGTCGTTGAGATGCCATGAGCCGGGCCTTTCTGCGTGTGCTACGCCACTGTCTCAGGCAAAGCATACAAGAGGACGCGTCACAATGCAATTGGGGTACGGTTAGAGGGCATTGGAAAATGCTGTTTTTTAACGGGGTATCGTTAGGGGCGTATTGCCACACGCCTGTTTTGACCGTTGATCACCTACACGCGCGCGTGTGTTTGCCAGAACTCGATCGCGGCGGCGGTTGTTTCTTCGACCGATAGGCGTGACGAGTCTATTTGGGGCAGGTCGAGCGTGATGGTGCGTAGCTCGCGTTTGAGGCGGCTGAGCAGCACGGCGCGGTTCGCGGGATTGTGGAACCATGCGCCGCGCGCAATGTACATGCGCCGCAAAATTTCGTTGAGCGTGCAGGTGAGGATCAGCACGGGGCCAGTCGCCATCAGACGACTGCGATTCTCTTCGTTCAGCAGCGCCGGGCCGCTGATCGCGAGGACGGCGTGCCGTTGCAGCACCAGATCGCGGATCGTGTCAGTTTCCAGCGTCTTGAGCCGCGACTCACCAAACATCTCGCGAATCTCGTCCGCTGACTGGCCTTCACGCGCGAGGATTTCGTTTTCAAGGTCAAAAAACGGGGCATTGAACCGTTGCGCAACCACGCGCCCAATGGTTGTTTTGCCCACGCCCATCGCACCGGCCAGGATGAGATTCTGATACGGTGCGGCATCAAAAATCGTCATGTGGTGTGCCCGTTTCGCCAACCGGGATAC
>CBEVZO010000404.1:0-4438 GCA_965554365.1 uncultured Anaerolineae bacterium | reverse complement strand
TTGAGGTGCAGGTGCTACGCGCGGCGGAGCAACAATGGTATGGATTCACGCAGGGTTTGCGCACGCTGGATCACAAAATGTGCCTATCAAGTGCCGCAAAGATGGCCGGATTGGGCAGTGGGTTGACGCCTGCGGGCGATGATTGGCTGTTGGGCTGTGCGTTGGCGGCACAGATCGCATTCTCGTCTCCTGCTGCGGCAAACATGATCTTACACGCGGTGCAATGTGCCGCAGCGCATACCAGCCCCCTTTCTGCGGCATGGCTGCGTGCAGCGGTGGATGGTGCGTGCAGTGGTCATTGGCATGTGCTGTTTGATCGTTGCGCACGCGCTTCCGAGGGCGACGTTTATCACGCGGCGCGGGATGTGCTGCGGCAGGGCCATTCTTCCGGGGCTGATGCGCTTGGGGGTTTTCTGGCGGTGCTGCGTTGTGCAGACGAATCAGCCAATACGATATTGGATTAGTGTCTGCTTTTCTGATAAACCGTATGGAACCAATAGAGTCCAATGTGGTTTGAAACGCCCCGGCTCCGGCGCTAAGGTTGCAGTAGGCAATCGTATCGTCATTGCATATTATCTGGCGCGAGGAAATTATCATGAACGTTGGCGTATTGGCGCTACAGGGCGCATTCATCGAACATGAGAAAATGCTGCGCGGTCTGGGCGCGACTCCGATAGAGGTCCGGCTGCCGGAACAGCTCGACACGCTTGACGCGCTGATTATTCCCGGTGGCGAGAGTACAACCATCGGTAAGCTGGCGGTGACGTTCAAGCTGCTGGACCCACTGCGCGCGTTTGCCGCGACCAAACCGGTCTGGGGTACGTGCGCGGGCATGATCTTTCTGGCGAAACACATCGGGCGCGCCCAACCATTGATCGGCGTGATGGATATTGAGGTCAATCGCAACGCGTTCGGGCGGCAGGTAGACAGCTTCGAGGTTGATCTGCCCATATCGGGGATTGGGGCGGCGCCCTTCCATGCGGTGTTTATTCGCGCGCCGCTGGTGACGAAAGTGGGCGCGGACGTGGAAGTGCTGGCCCGGCTGAACGACGGCGGAATTGTCGCGGTGCGGCAGGCGCATTGGTTCGCGACGGCGTTTCACCCCGAACTCACGCCGGATGACCGGCTGCACCGCTATTTTCTACGCGAGGTCGTGGGTTTGCCCATTGTGGGCTGAGCGCCAGACTTGACATGCCCCCGCACCCCGCTATCATTAAAGTCGCTGAGGGCGACACTGGATCGGTACGCGATCCGGCAAGGAGAAAATACGAATGTCTGATTTGAGTGGACGTGTTGCACTTGTGACTGGCAGTGGATCGGGTATCGGCAAAGCCACTGCGCGGGCAATGGCGCAGCGTGGTGCAATTATCATTACCAATGATATTTCTGGCGACTACGCGGAAGATGCGCTGGCGGAAATCCGTGAGGAAACCGGCTGCGAGGGCATGTCTTTCACCTCAGATGTGACCGACGCGGAGCAGGTGACCGAGATGGTCAAGCAGGTGATTGACAAGTTCGGCAAGATCGATATTCTTGTCAACAACGCGGGCACGACGCGCGATAACTTGATTATGCGGATGTCCGAAGATGAGTACGACTTCATTATGCGTACTAATCTCAAGAGTGCGTGGATTTGCTCAAAGGCTGTGATCCGCCCCATGATGAAGAAACGCTACGGGCGCATTGTGAATATGTCCAGTGCCAGTGGTTTGATGGGCCAGGCCGGACAGACCAATTACAGCGCCAGCAAAGCGGGCATGATCGGCATGACAAAGGCGTTGGCCCGCGAAGTGGCCTCACGCAATATTACGGTCAACGCGGTGGCTCCTGGTTTCGTACAGACGGCGCTCACTGAGAAGATGCCGGCGGAAATTCTTGAACAACTATTGGCGTATATTCCGATCGGACGGCAGGGCACAGTCGATGATATAACACATGCGGTGCTGTTCCTCGTGGCAGAAGAAGCCAGCTATATCACCGGGCAGGTGTTGTCGGTGGATGGCGGGCTGGTGATGAGCTAAAGCTGCGCGAGATAGTGTTCGAGTGCGCGATGTTGATTTAGAGAAGGGCGCAAAAGCTATGGTAACACCACGACACCCGAATGATACCGTTACGATTGCACCGGGCGTCCTGCTCACAGTGGCACGCATGGCAACGCTGGATGTCGCGGGCGTGGTGCGTATGGGGAGTACGCCCGGCGGCGTGGATCGCCTGCTGCGGCGTGTCCCGGCAGCAAACGGAGTGCAACTTGCCATCGATGAGGGCGTTGTGACTGCCCATCTGTATGTAGTTGCGGATGCCGCTGTCAATCTGCGCGAAATGAGCGTACAGATTCAAAAGGCCGTGACGCGCTCGATCCGTGAATTGCTTGGCATGACCGTTGCCTCCGTCAATGTGCATATCGAAGATGTGGCATTTGCACAGCCGTTGGAAAGTTAGGGTTTATGGTTCCCAAGCTCGATCCACGACACCAAGCCCGCAGTCTGGCACTGCAAGCGTTGTATGAACTTGACTGCACCGATCACCAGACAGGTGATGTGTTATTTGACCGGCTAACAAACGATGCGCTGAGCGAGCGCACCCGCGCCCTGGCGACGCAGTTGGTGCAGGGCGTATTGACACACAAACACCAACTCGATGTGCTGATTCACAAATACGCCCCCGAATGGCCGCTCGATCAGATTGCGATCATCGACCGTAACATTTTGCGCATCGCGATCTATGAACTGGGTGCAGGCAACAAAACGCCCGTCAAAGTGGCGATCAACGAAGCGATTGAACTCGCCAAGACCTTTGGTACGGAGAGTACGCCGCGCTTTGTCAATGGGGTACTCGGCACGTTATCGTCTGCTGAAGATGGCCTGCGCAACAGCTTTGGGTCTGCTGCGACGGAGAGTTAAATCGGAGTGTGCTATGCATGAGCAACAACCCCGCTGCTGGTACACTCCTGGCAGCAGGTAGACAATTGAAGTGCGTTTCCCCGCCCATAACGTAAGTGACGTTCCGCGAGTGAGATCGTCCGTTATTGGCGGTTAAACTTTTTACGAGGTGTTTTCTGATGGCAAAGACTCGTGTTCTCATCATGGGCGCCGCCGGGCGCGACTTCCACAACTTCAACACGTTCTATCGCGACAACGAGCATTATGAAGTGGTGGCATTCACGGCGACGCAGATTCCCGATATCGAGGGCCGGACGTATCCGCCCGAACTCGCGGGGAAGCTGTATCCCGAAGGTATCCCGATTTACGATGAAGCAGAGCTGAACACCCTGATCAAGGATCTCCAGATCGACGAGGTGGTCTTCGCGTATTCCGATGTGTCGTATGACTACGTGATGCACAAAGCCAGTGAAGTGATGGCAGCGGGCGCTGATTATCGTCTCATCGGTCCGCAGCACACCATGCTCAAAAGCACCAAGCCCCTTGTGGCGGTCGGTGCGGTGCGTACGGGCTGCGGCAAAAGCCAGACCACCCGCGCCGTCAGCTTGGCGCTGCGCGATCTGGGCTACAAGATCGCGGTGGTACGTCACCCGATGCCCTATGGCGACTTGGCGAAGCAGGCCGTCCAGCGCTTCGAGACGTATGACGATCTCGACAAGCACGAAGTGACGATTGAGGAGCGCGAAGAATACGAACCGCATCTCGACAACGGCGTGGTCGTCTTCGCGGGTGTGGACTACGAACGCATTCTGCGCGAAGCTGAGAAAGAAGCCGACATCGTGCTGTGGGACGGCGGGAACAACGACTTCCCGTTTTATGCGCCGGATCTGTATCTCGTGATCGTCGATCCGCTGCGTCCCGGCCACGAGCAGAGCTATCACCCCGGTGAGATGAATCTGCGCATGGCGGACGTGGTTGTGATCAACAAAATCGACTCGGCGGCTCCCGAAGGGTTGCAGCAGGTACGTGAAAGCATCCGGGCGCTGAATCCCAACGCGCGCGTGATTGATGCAGCTTCCCCGACGTTTGTCGAGAACGGCGATCTGCTGCGCGGTAAGAAAGTGCTGGTGATCGAGGATGGTCCCACGCTGACGCACGGTGAAATGGCATATGGTGCGGGCGTGGTAGCAGCACAGCGTTTCGGTGCGGCAGAACTGGTAGACCCGCGTCCGTATGCGGTGCGCAGTATCACGGCGACGTTTGAGAAGTATCCCACCACTGGCGCACTGCTGCCCGCGATGGGCTACGGCGATGCGCAGCGCGCAGACCTCGAAGAAACCGTGCGCAACACGCCGTGTGATGTGGTCATCGTGGCAACGCCGATTGACCTGTCACGCATCATCACCATTGATCAGCCCACCGTGCGCGTGCGTTACGAGTTGCAAGAACTCGGTTCGCTCACTGTCGCGCAGGTGCTTGAGGAGAAATTCGGCAAAAAGGCGTAATCGCTCTAGCTCATCAATGATGATGTAACTGTGGTTTTGTAGGGACCCTGCTTG
>CBEVZO010000403.1:0-4445 GCA_965554365.1 uncultured Anaerolineae bacterium | reverse complement strand
CCCGCTTAGCTACAATGACGTTCGCTGAAGCGGTACTCGCTAAAGCGATGTCTGCTAAAGCGTGGCAATGCCCGCGTGTGCCGCTGCTTGGTCCGGCGGGTTAATTTCGTGTGGCGCGCGTTGCGCTATCAATGCACACCATACGTCCCAAATGATCAGGAATTGCTGGGAACGGCGGCGCACAGACGACCGCCAGTCCCCCGGCCAAGCAAGGAGTACAGAATTCCGATGGCTGATATGGTTAAACTGAAGACTCAAAAGCGCACTGTGGACGGTAAAGCTGTGCGTCATCTGCGCCGTGAAGGGATCATCCCTGGCGTGCTGTATGGCCCCACGATTGAGGCGATTCCGTTGCAGGTGGAATGGACGACGCTGCGCCCTGCGTTGCGCGAAGCGGGTGGTTCCAGGTTGATCGCGCTGACGATTGACGACGAAGCGCATAACGCCCTGGTGCGTGACGTGCAGCGTGACCCGATCCGCAACGAAGTGCTGCACATCGACTTTTACCGCGTCCGTATGGATGTGGCGATCCGCACGGAAGTGCCGGTAGTGACAGTGGGCGATGGCGTCACGATCGTCGAACTGGGTGGCGTTGTGGCGCAGGAAATGAACTCGATCATGGTCGAGTGCTTGCCTGGCGATTTGCCCGCGCAGGTCGAGGTGGACATCTCGGTGTTGGAGGAAGTTGGCGACAGCATCAACGTGTCCGAACTGCCGGAACTCGAAGGTGTAGTCTACATGATGAATGAAGACGACACTGTGATCACCAGCAGCTACCCACGTATCATTGTCGAAGAGGAAGAAGAAGAAGAAGAGGTAGACGAGAGCCTGATCGAAGATTCCGCCGAGCCGGAACTGATCCGTACGGAGCGCGAAGACGAAGAAGAAGAGAGCTAAACGTCTACACATGTAGTTATGTAACTAACGAAGACGGGGACCCCTGCGGCCCCCGTTTTTTTATGGAGTGTGCCGTGTGCAGTGATTAGCTAGCCGCGTTGTTGGCGTCCGGCGCATCCGGTATGTCAGGAGTTTCCTGATCTTCTGACGCTTTTGGTGTGACGCGCTTTGCCCATTCCTCGGAGATTTCGCGCTCCACTGCGCGGGCAAAGATCAAATAGCCCGTGTGCCCAACCATTTGCTCGTCCGGGCGGATGCGGGCGGGAATTGTCTTATACTGCCGCAGCAGCAGCTCCTCGATTTCCAGCCAGAACCAGGGGCCGGCGTATAGATGCTCGGTCAGTGTGAGGACCTGATTCATTGTCGGGACAATCGCTCCGAAGAACCCGCCGCCATGCAGCGCCGCGCGCGCCTGGGGTAGATAATCCCAGGGTTCGCGCAGATCAAGGAACAGCGCATCTACGTCGGTTTCCACAAATCCGCGCTCGATGTCGCGCACATGAAAGGAGATGCGGTCCAGCAGCCCATAGCGGCGTGCGTTGTTGAGCGCACGCTGGTGCATCTTCTCGCGTTTTTCGTAGGTGTAGACGTGACCGGAGTCGCCCACCAGCATGGCGAGCATGAGCGTCAATGCACCGCTGCCTGTGCCCGCCTCAAGCACGCGTACGCCGGGCCGGATGCCGAGTTTGAGCGCGATATAGCCCAGGTCTTTAGGGAAAATGATCTGCCCTTCACGCCGCAAGTGGCGAATTATATCGTCGGTGTGGGGCGTGATGATAAACAGTTTGTGCCCCATGTGGGTGGGAACCTGTTCGCCAAATGGCACGCCTACCAGATCGTCATGTTCGATATAACCGAGATGACATTCAAAGCGTGCGCCTTGTTGAATCGTGCGCAGAAACGACTTGCGATCTTTTCCAACGAGCATCACCACGTCGCCATATTGGACGGTCAAACCGGTGGGTAAGGGCA
The DNA here is from genome assembly GCA_965554365.1 of uncultured Anaerolineae bacterium. Taxonomy (GTDB): domain Bacteria; phylum Chloroflexota; class Anaerolineae; order Aggregatilineales; family Aggregatilineaceae; genus CAYRNY01. The sequence goes on along the minus strand of CBEVZO010000403.1, from coordinate 2,576 downwards.
TGGGGCCTCCTGTGATCTGGAGCGAGTCGATTAAAGCGATATTATTGCGGAAGGGGTGAGTCGGCGCAAGGGTGGGGGAATGCGTTGAGGGGGCGTATTTGTGTGACGCAGAGCGAAAGGGGACGCAGATGAACGCGGATAAACGCAGGTTAGAACTTGTTGTCCAGCGCAATTGTGTGTAGTTTGCTATGGGGTGTGCGGGGGGCGGTCCTGCGCTCCGTTCCGGGACGACGCGACCCCGCCCTGCGGGGTTGCGGCCCGCTGGAGGTGGCAGTGGCAGTTTCGAAGACTGATTCCGATTCAACTCAACGCGAAGGGGAAATTAAGACATGATGGGGTGGCGCATTGCGCGAAAGCAGTGTATAAATGGTTAGGGCTTGTGGTTCGGGTGGTGCGAGTCAGCAAAATGGGTTGTAGAATTAATATCATGAATGGGCAGCCGCGCATGAATGTTGCGCGAGATGTGGTTCATGCGTAAACTAGTTTGCAGGAGAAGACGAACACGCTTCTCACGGAACAAGTCAGGGAGAAAACCGGGAAATGAAGCGGATTCTTGTCGTTGACGATGAAATTGGCGCGCTGACCCTCATTGGCATTATGCTCGAACGGGGCGGCTTTGAAGTGCTGAAAGCGAAGGATGCAGATCAATCGCTTTCGATGCTGGACCTGGAAACGCCGGACCTGATCATCCTGGACGTGATGATGCCGGGGATGGATGGCATTGAACTATGCCGTGTGCTGCGCGAACGTCCAGATACTGCCGAGTTGCCGATTCTGATTCTGTCGGCGCGTGGGGATGCTAAGAGCGTGATGAACGGGATGGACGCGGGCGCGAACGATTATCTGCCCAAGCCGATTCTGCATCACGACCTGGTAGCCAAAGTGCGCCGGATGCTGGACCTTGATCCGGTGGCTGAGGACTGACGGTTCCACCATTTGTTGTGTACTACATTTGATTGAGATGTGATGCGCCTGCCAGGGTGAGTACTCTGCTGGCGCGTTTTTTGTTGGCGAAGGGCGGCGGCGATGTTCCCTATCGGAGACGACAACCGGGGCGCGCGTGGACTGGCACGGATCACACTGCTGTTGGTGCTGCTCAATACGCTGGTGTTCGGGTACGAGATGGTGCTAACGCAGGCCGGGTTGCGCGACTTCATCACGACCTACGGCGCGATCCCGGCGGAACTGGCGCAGCACAAGGACCTGTTCACGGTACTCACGGCGATGTTTGTGCATGGTGGCCTGTTGCACTTCGCCACCAATATGCTGTTCTTGTTCATCTTCGGCGACAACATCGAACGGCGTTTCGGTGTGCTTCTGTTTCTGCTGTTTTATGTCGGGTGCGGCGTCGCGGCGACAGCGGTCCATACCTGGACTGACTCCACGTCGCAGATTCCAACTGTGGGTGCGAGTGGCGCGATTTCCGGGGTGCTGGGTGCGTATATTGTGTTGTATCCGCGCAACCATGTACGTGTGATTGTGTGGTTCTGGGGTGTGCGGCGCGTGCCCGCGTATATCTTCCTGGGCATTTGGTTCGTGATGCAGTTAGCCTCCGGCGCGATGGCGTTGGGCGTTGAGACAGCGCAGAGTACCGGAGTCGCGTATTGGGCGCACATTGGCGGATTTGTGGCGGGCGCGGGGACTGCGTTGATCTTTGCGCCGTTCCGCAAGGAACCCACGCCGCATCGGGCAGAGTTTGCGCTGTGGCAGGACCGGGATTGAGTCAAAATAGTTACACGCTTTTGGAGGAAGGAACAACGTTATGAGTCTGAAAATCGGCATTGTGGGACTGCCCAACGTGGGCAAAAGCACGGTGTTTAACGCGCTGACCAAAGAGCAGAATGCCCAGGTCGCGAATTATCCGTTCTGCACGATCCAGCCGAACCAGGCGGTTGTGCCCGTGCCTGATCTGCGTGTGGACAAGCTCACGGAGGTGGTGGGCGTGGGTGAGGCAATCCACGCGACGATTGAATTCGTGGACGTGGCGGGGTTGGTCAAGGGCGCGAGTCAGGGCGAGGGCCTCGGCAACCAGTTTCTCGGCAACATTCGCGATGTGGACGCGATTCTGCATGTCGTGCGCTGTTTTGATGATCCGAACGTGGTGCATGTGAACGAAAATCCTGATCCGCGTGACGACATCGACGTGATCAACACCGAACTCGCGTTGGCGGATATGCAGCAGTTGGAGCGCAAGATCGAGCGCCTGGAAGGGCAGGTCAAGGGCGATCCGAAGTTACGCCCGGTGCTGGCGGCGGCACAGGTATTGTACGATTATCTGGGCACTGGTGAGCCGCTGTGGGCGTATGCGGAGCGCGATGATCAGACAGTGGTAGCGTTGAATCAGGAGATGCGCTTCCTTACCGCGAAACCTGTGATCTATACAGCGAACGTGGGCGAGGATGATCTGGCGGCGGATAATGCTTATGTGACACAGGCGCGTGAAGTCGCGGCGGGGCAGGGCGCGGACTTGATCGTGCTGTGCGCCAGTCTGGAGGAGGCGATGGCCGGGCTGACGGATGCGGAGCGCCACGAGTATTTGGAACTGTCCGGCGTGACGGAGTCGGGGCTGGAACAGG
>CBEVZO010000402.1:0-4449 GCA_965554365.1 uncultured Anaerolineae bacterium | reverse complement strand
GAGGCAACGGACGACGCGGATGCCGATGCCGACGAAGTTGATGCAAATGCTAACGAACCCGCTGCTGACGCGGACGAAGCTGCCGACGAATAAGTAAACACGCACGGGAGCCATAACGCTCACCAGTAGACTAGAGGGGTGGGGGTCGCCTCCGCCCCTCATACAGCACATTACACACTGCGTTGAGCGTCACCCATGAACGAATGCCCCGTGCGACGTTTCGTGTTACACTGGTACTCATGCCAGAGACACCTGATGCGCCGGACAACGGCGATGATGCGCACAAGCCCCTCTATTGGGAAGCGTCCTACGAGATCGTACTCTGCCTGATGGAGTACCATCCAGACGCCGATCTAGACACGTTGGGCTTGCAGCAGTTATTCGAATGGATCATGCAACTGCCCGGCTTCGCGGACGATCCGTGTCTGGCGCATGATGGCCTGCTAACCGAGATTTTGCGGGAATGGTACGAGGAGCAAGACTAAACAGTTATGACCAACGATGATTTCTTGAAAGAACTTCACGATCCCGACCTCCCAGTACCAGAGGGGATGCAGTCGGCAGTCGCGGTCACCAACCTGCACAAGTTGGCGGATGCGATCTACAACTGGGGCCGCCGCCATTCCATTTGGCCGATGGCGTTTGGTCTGGCGTGTTGCGCGATTGAGATGATCGCCACCGCGTCGAGCCGCTTCGATCAAGCGCGCTTCGGTATGGAAGTGCTGCGCGCCAGCCCCCGTCAGGCGGACCTGATGCTGGTCAGCGGCACGGTAACAAAGAAAATGGTCGTGCCCATCGTGCGGTTGTACAACCAGATGGCCGAACCAAAATATGTGCTGGCAATGGGCGCGTGCGCCATTGGCGGTGGGCCGTTCAAAGAGGGCTACAACGTGATCAGCGGCATCGACAAATATCTGCCGGTCGATGTGTATGTTCCCGGCTGCCCGCCCACCCCGCAAGCATTGCTCTACGGCCTGATGCACCTCCAGCGCAAGATCGACAAGCAGTCGCTGGCGAACCGCAACAGCACGCCCTGGTACACACGCGGCCCGGTGGACCCTGTGCCGATCCCGGTGCTTGGCCCAGACATCTACGACCCGCGTCAGGAACACATCCTGCGCCGTGAGGCTGCACAAGTCGCCGCACCAGAAGCCAGCACTAGCACTGAAGACGCCTGAACCATTATGTAGGGATAGGGCTTGCCCTGTCCGGGTAGACCCAAGGGCGGGTAGCCCGAGGACTACCCCTACAAAAAACACGTTTTTGAGGAGCCATTATGACCGATCAAGCCCCTGTTGCTGAGACGGTAGACCCCACAACGGACGCGCTCAGCCAGTTGCAAGCCAAGTTCGGCGACGCAGTGCAGGCCGACACGCGCGACGGCTACACCGGCATCATCATTGATCCGGCAAAGCTGACCGAGGTCGCTACCGCGATTCGCGATACCCTGGGCTACAATTACCTTTCCAGCGCCACCGCCGTTGATTATCTCGGCAATGGCGACCACCTGGAAATGCTGTATCACGCCTACCGCATCGCAGAAGGCGGCGGCGCGCTCGTCTTCAAAGCGCAGACCCCGCGCGAGGGCGCGACACTGCCCAGCGTCACCCCCATCTGGCCCGGCGCGAACTTCCAGGAACGCGAAGCCTACGACCTGATGGGCATCCGCTTTGAAGGCCACCCCAATCTCAAGCGCATTCTGATGTGGGAAGGCTTTCACGGCCACCCGCTGCGTAAGGATTGGCGCGAAGCCTACTACGAGGAAGATCAAAAGCCGTTCGATAGCCGCTGGCCCAAAGGCCACGTCTACCGGGCCGAAGAAAAGAATCCCTACGGCAAGAATGTCGCCTACCCCGCCGATTTCGATCCGGCAGAGTACGAAGACATCTCCGAGCGCCAATATTACGACGATGCGCCCCTCGGCGTAGAAATCCGCAAGGGTCTCGCCAGTGAGCGCGTGGTCGTCAGCCTGGGGCCGCAGCACCCGTCCACACACGGCGTGTTCCGCATGGTCGTCACACTGGACGGCGAGACGATCCAGCGTTTGGAGCCGGTGTTCGGCTATTTGCACCGCAACCATGAAAAGATCGGCGAACGTAATACGTGGCTCGCCAACATGCCGTTCACGGATCGCCTGGATTACTTCTGCGCGCTGTCCAACAATCACGGCTATGCGCTGGCAGTAGAACAACTGCTCGCCACCGGCAAGCGCTATCAGGAACCGACGCGCCGCGCCGAAGCGATCCGCGTGCTGATGGTCGAACTGACGCGCATCCAGAACCACCTCGTCGCGATTGGCTTCTTGCTCAACGACCTCGGCGCGTACTTCACGCCGCTGATGTACTCGATCATCGAGCGCGAACTGATCCTCGACTTCTTCGAGGCGGTCACGGGCAGCCGCATGATGTGCAACTACATGCGCTTCGGCGGCGTCGCCTACGATATCCCCGCCACGATCAACACAACGGCCAACGATCTCAACGACAAAGTGCGCGAGTTCGATACGATGCACTATCTGACCGAGCTGATCAAGGAACGTCTGCCGCGCGCCGTCGAACAGACCGACGAACTGCTGACGCAGAACGAGATTCTCACCAACCGCGCGATTGGCGTGGGCGTACTCAGTGCCGAGGACGCCATCGCCCTCAGCACAGCGGGTCCGGTGCTGCGTGCCAGCGGTGTGGCCTACGACGTGCGCCGCGCCGAGCCGTACAGCATCTACCCGGAACTGGACTTCGACATCGCGGTGCGCTATCACGGCGACATCTTCGACCGCTACCTCGTGCGCGTGGACGAGATGCGCCAGAGCCTGCGCATTCTGAATCAAGTGCTGCCGATCCTCCGCGATACCGAGGGCGAAGCCTTCTTCGCGAGTACGCCCAAACACACGTACAAGACCCCGGTGGGCGAATCCTATGGGCGCGCCGAAAACCCAAAGGGCGAACTCGGTTACTACGTCGTCTCCGACGGCAGCGGGAACCCCTGGCGTTACCATGTGCGTGCGCCAAGTTTCATCAACCTGACCGCGCTAGAACCGATGTGTCGCGGCCTGAAAATCGCCGATGTGGTCGCCGTCCTGGGCAGCATCGATATCGTGTTGGGCGAAGTAGACCGGTAATCATACACGCCATCTGTGTAGGGACGTAGGGCGCTACGCCCCCGCAATAACTGACGGAGCCATCTATGTACGGACAAGGTATCGCGCGTGGCCTGCTGGTCACGATCACACATTTCATCAACACCTACCTCGACGATATTAAGTGGGGCTTCAAGCGCTACAGCGCCGACGAAGCCTTTGCCGAACGTCAGGGACTCGCAGCACGCGGCGCATTCACCGTGCAGTACCCAGAAGAAAAACTCGCCAAGCCAGAGCAGTTCCGCTTCATCCCCTTCCTGGTTGTCCAGAACTATGACGACCAGGAGCGCCCTGGTTGGGAGTGGTGTACCAGCTGTGGCATCTGCGCGAAAGTCTGCCCGCCGCAGTGCATCTGGATCGTGCGCGGCACAGACCCCGAAACCGGGAAACCTGTGCCCGAGCCAGAAGACTTCTTCATCGACATCGACATCTGCATGAACTGCGGCTACTGCGCGGAGTTCTGCCCGTTCGACGCGATCAAGATGGACCACGACTACGAACTGGCAAGCTATGACCGCACGACCAACCACATCTTCGACAAAGCCCGCTTGTCGAAAGAACAACGGTACTGGCAGACCATCGCGCCGACCCGTGCCGCTGCGGAAGCTAAGGCACGCGGGGGCGACGATCACAAGAATGTGATCAAAGAGCGCGCCAAAGCCGCTAAAGCCGCCGAAAAAGCGGACGACTAAGCCGTGTTGACCTTGGTACATTAACTCAAGACACCCTCTGAGTGAAAACGTCAACACTACCGAGGGACCACAGCCGCAGACACCAGGGGCAAGACGCATCACGCGCCGCTTGCCCCTGCCACACCTCACCGCAGCTTCACCGCGCCGCCTAGTGATCGGACGTAATGCTGCGTGTAAAGGACATCAGGGTGTACCAAAAAGATGCCGAAGTCTTGTTCCCACCGCGCGTGATCCAGGCATTGCGTGCCCTGCGTGGTCCGCTGTGGCAGCAATTGGTCGAGCAAATCCTCGCTTGCCCGGAGAACCATCCCGATATGTTGGCCTTCAACCTGCTGATGATCCGCATCGACGGTTGCATGACGTGTCACTCGGACAGTTTCCGCGCTATGCGGGGCTGCACGATGTGTGCGCGGCAGGCGATCAGCCGCTACAAGGGCAGCGACGAGGACCTACTCATGCAGTGGGAAAGTGCCCGCACCGAGATTCTGCATTGGCTCGACACCGGGATTCCGCCCCAGGTGGGGTAACACTCCGCGTAGCGCTTGATCACTACAAGCTTCCCCGATTTCAGTGAAACACGATTTTGGCTTTGCAGCGTGTGTGATAGCCCTCATCCCCAAC
>CBEVZO010000401.1:0-4454 GCA_965554365.1 uncultured Anaerolineae bacterium | reverse complement strand
ATGCAATGCGCGGCGCAGGCTGAGCGTGCGTGGCTCCCCCTTCACAAGCGCGAGCATCTGCACGCCGAAGGTGCTTTGCAACTGCGTGTATTTGAACAGGCGGTTAAGCACGGTGCGCGGTTGGGCATAACGCTTGAGTTCGACCACGATGCGCAGCCCGTTGCGGTCGGATTCGTCACGCAGGTCGCTGATCATGTTCAAACGCCCGTCGCGCACGAGGTCGGCGATGCGCTCCAGGATCGAGGACTTATTCAACTGGTAGGGGATTTCTGTCACGATAATCTTGAAGCGATCATCGCGCATTTCTTCGACATGCGTGCGGGCGCGCATCACAATACGGCCCTTGCCGGTCGCGTAGGCTTCTTTGAGTTCCGCGCCGCCGACGATCATCGCGCCGGTGGGGAAGTCCGGCCCGGTGACAAACTGCATCAGGTCATCAACGCTGATGTCGGGCACGATTTCGTCGGGATCGCCGTCGTGATCGATCATGCGGTCGATCATGAAGGTGATCGCGGCGGCGAGTTCGCGCAGGTTGTGCGGCGGGATGTTGGTCGCCATACCCACCGCGATGCCGCTGGCCCCGTTGAGCAGCAGATTTGGCAGCTTGGCGGGCATGACCTGCGGCTCTTGCAGGCTGTCATCAAAGTTAGGCGTAAAATTAACGGTGTCCATGCCGATGTCTTCGAGCAGTTCTTCGGCGATGCGCGCTATCCGTGCCTCAGTGTAGCGCATAGCGGCGGCTGAGTCGCCGTCGATGCTGCCGAAGTTACCCTGCCCAGATACCAGGGGATAGCGCAGCGAAAATAATTGCGCCATACGCACCATCGAGTCGTACACGGCTTGATCGCCGTGCGGGTGATACTTGCCCAGCACTTCACCGACAATACGCGCGGATTTTTTGTAGGATGAGCTGGCGCGGATGCCCATATCGTGCATCGCGTAGAGGATGCGGCGGTGTACGGGCTTGAGGCCGTCGCGGGCGTCGGGGAGCGCGCGGGCGACAATGACGCTCATCGCGTAATCGAGATACGAATCGCGCATCTCGTCATCAATGTTTATTTGTCGAACGATTCCGATATCGTCTGCTGCCATCAGTGTGTGTCCTTACTGTGACCAATCAAGCGGGCGACCTGGATCGTCGCGGGTCGCCCGGTGGTTGATTATGCCGCGTGTCGGGGGCGGATTTGCGCCTCAGTTGCACGGGCCTTGCCTCGCTATTGTGTCTAGGTAAATTATAGCGCAGAAGGGGGTTTTGGGCGAATTGGCGCGCGGGAAAAAGATCACTATAATGCAAGGTGTGGCGCGCTGTTTTCCGCACCGTTGCAACCTCAACCCCGCCGGACCAGACATCGTCCCTTACATCGCAGTGCCAGCCCGAAACCAGCCGCTTGTGTTCACATCTGTAGTGGTGGGCCGCCAGCGATTCGCGCTGCGCGGACAATATCAATGGGTGGACAGCTGAATAACTAAACTAAAGGAGCAGGAGAAGATGAAAAAGACATTTTTGCTGGTGGCAATTGTGAGTCTCGCGTTGGGCGTGATCGGCATGGCGGCTCCGTCCGGGGTTGCACAGGCGCAAGATGATCCAACTACTGCCTGCGAACTCATGAACGATCCCTGGTGGGACGGTGGCGTGTGGGAATGGGCGCAGTGGCCCGTTGATCCGGCGCTTTCATTCTATGCTGGCGAAACGGTGATAATTTCCGCTGGCCCGCCGCATGAATACGAAGTGCTGCCCACCCTGTTTGGGTTCCGGTTGGACGGCGCATTGATAGCGTCTGCGGCGTATCCGGGAACATTAACTTACACCTTCACCCAGAATATGACGGCGCAGGAGTTCTGGGTGGGAAATGAGGACGGGATGGCGAATGTCACCTGGGAAGTCGAGTGTGCCCCGGCGGCTCCCGGCTGCGATCTCGCGATTCCTATCCCCTCTACCGCTGTCGTGGGTGCGTTCGTCGCGGACGCCCCGACATACTACGAACCGGGCAAACTGACTAACCCGGTCGTGACCATCGCGGCGGAGAACACCGCGTGGGTGCTGGGCGTGGATGCCAGTGGTATGTACTACAAAATCGTGTGGGTCTGCCAGTATTTGTGGGTTCCCGTGAGCAGCATGGGGCCGAACTACGATGCCGTGTGGAACGGGACTCCGCTGCCTACGGGCGTGGTGGAATAATCCGCACCGTTTTTACACTGTTTTAACGATTAGCCCCAGTTCCCGCTGGGGCTTTTTGTGTGGGTACGGCGGCGTGTAGGATTTTGGTCACGCTTTGGTCACGCTTTGGTCACGCTCATGGCCTAGCATCAACATGTATGGGTCACGGTACACATCACTGAAGCACATCACAACATAAACACACAAACACCCACCTGACAACGGCGAGTTGGTTGCGGGTTGCAATCATCGCTTGTTGTTAGTTGTTCCCATAACGTCGGTCGCAGCGTTGTTCGCTGGCGGCGCGTTCGCGTTGCGCCCTGTGTCACAGGCGTAGGTCCCGCAACGGACGCGGCGGCAGTCAAGCGCGGCCAGGACAAGTCTGATAAACCGCAGGGCAGCCTTTGCAGCTCCCTTGCAGTTTTGAAGTTCCAATCGAAGCGTCATCTGAGGAGGAAAGTTATGAAAGTGGTCAAGTTAGCAGTTGCTTTGCTGTTGTTGGTTGCGGTGGTGTTGGGCGCGGCGGGAGATGTTGCGGCTGATGCGGTCCAGGCGAAAGGTGGACCAACCACCGCGTGCGGTGTCATGAACGACCCGTTTTGGGACAGCGGAATGTGGACCTCTGTGGGGTGGAACCTCGGCATTGCATATCCGTTCTATGCCGGCGACACAGTGTATGTCACCGCTGGCCCGCCGGAGGAAGTCGAGACGCTGCCCACCACGTTTTCGTACCAGTTGGATGGTGCCACTGTAGCGACTACAGCGTATCCGGGCACGTTGGTGTACGTGGTGCCTGCCGACGTGCTGGTGACAGATTTCCTGGCCCAGATTGACGACGGGCTTGCCGTAGTTACCTGGTCGGCGTCGTGTGTGCCCGCACCGCCGCCTGAAGAAGAGGTTGTAGAAGTCGTGCCGGTTCCCGGTTGCGATCTGGCGCTGACTATCCCCTCGACTGCCGTCGTGGGTGCGTTCGTGACGGATGGCCCGACCTACTATGAACCGGGCAAAATGACCAATCCAGTGGTGACGATCTCTGCTGACCAAACCGCGTGGGTGTTGGGTACGGATGCCAGCGGCGCGTATTACAAGATCGTGTGGGTCTGCCAGTATCTTTGGGTCCCGGTGGGCACGCTCGGGCCGAACTACGATGCCGTGTGGAACGGGACTCCGCTGCCAACGGGTGTGGTGGAATAATCCGCACCGTTTTTGCACTGTTTTAACGATTAGCCCCAGTTCCCGCTGGGGCTTTTGTGTGGGGCAGACAGACGGCAGGCTGTTGGTCACGCTTTGGTCACGCTCATGGCCTAGCATCAACATGTATGGGTCACGGTACACATCACTGAAGCACATCACAACATAAACACACAAACACCCACCTGACAACGGCGAGTTGGTTGCGGGTTGCAATCATCGCTTGTTGTTAGTTGTTCCCATAACGTCGGTCGCAGCGTTGTTCGCTGGCGGCGCGTTCGCGTTGCGCCCTGTGTCACAGGCGTAGGTCCCGCAACGGACGCGGCGGCAGTCAAGCGCGGCCAGGACAAGTCTGATAAACCGCAGGGCAGCCTTTGCAGCTCCCTTGCAGTTTTGAAGTTCCAATCGAAGCGTCATCTGAGGAGGAAAGTTATGAAAGTGGTCAAGTTAGCAGTTGCTTTGCTGTTGTTGGTTGCGGTGGTGTTGGGCGCGGCGGGAGATTTTGCGGTTGATACGGTTCAGGCCCAGAGTAGCATGACGGCTTGTGATGTCATGAACCATCCCTTTTGGGACGGTGGTCTCGCGACCACCAAATTCTGGGCCCCCGAACTAGGGCCTTATCAGTTCTATGCCGGCGATACTGTTTATGTTCAGGCCGGGGAGCCAGCAGAATTCGAGGTAATGCCCACTACGTTTTTGTATGAGTTCAATGGTGCTACGGTAGCCACAGCAGCGTATCCGGGTACGTTAGTGTACGTTGTGCCTGAAGATATGATGGCATTTGGTTTCTTAATTGAGCTCGAAGATAGTGGTGCCGGAGTGACCTGGGAAGCTTGGTGTGTGCCCGCACCGCCAGTTGAAGAGGAAGAAGTCGTGATCGTGCCGGTTCCCGGTTGCGATCTGGCGATAACCATCCCCTCAACTGCCGTCGTAGGCGCGTTTGTGACGGATGCTCCGGCGCATTACGCACCGGGCAAACTGACGAATCCGCTGATCAGCATCGAGGCGGAGAAAACTGCGTGGGTGTTGGGTACGGATGCCAGCGGCGCGTACTACAAGATCGTGTGGGTCTGCCAGTATCTTTGGGTCCCGGTGGGCACGCTCG
>CBEVZO010000400.1:0-4462 GCA_965554365.1 uncultured Anaerolineae bacterium | reverse complement strand
ACCTCGCGCTCGCGATACTCGAATTTCAGTGTGTGCGAGCCATTGAGCAACGTCACCTGCGCGGAATACAATTCCCCATTCCCGAACGTGTCCCAATAATCAAACACAACGGTCGCATCGACATAAAAGCGGAAATTGTCGTCAGCGCGGGCGTAGAAGGTATACACGCCTTCGGGCAAATCGGAAGGCACGGTCAGCGTGCGGGTGAAGCGCGCCGACCAGTTATCCGCCGGAACCGCACCGCCGGGGCTGGCTTCGCCCCAGTTTAGGTTAATGCCGCTAGGCGCATACGTGTTAGTGAAAATCGCGCCACCCGCGAGGTCCAACCCGTTGAAGAACTCACCGTACCAGGGCACGCCGGTAAATATCGGCGCGGTATCCAAACACCATTCTCTGACACCTGAATGGCTGGAACATGTCCCGCTGGCATTCACCGAACATGAATTCCAACCATCGTTGCAAATAGCATGAGGGCCACTACTGGGCGGCCACCCGGACGGCGCAGTGCCGCCAAAAACACCGCCACTCGGACACGTAGTGTAACTGTACCCTTCTTGACACGTAATCGTTGGCCCCACCGCCACCGCCCAACTCGCGATGATCGTCGCGTCGCCCACCTGTTCAAACATCTCCACAGTGATCGTGTGGCTGCCGTCGCCGACAAAAGTATAGTCAGCCTGACGCGTCTGTAGGCCCATGCCACCTACCCACCCGTTGATCAGCAGCAGGCCGTCCACATACAACCGCGCGCCGTCGTCCACCTGCACCGTGAAGCGGTATGTGCCTGCGGTGAAGAACGACGACGTGGTGAACCGGATCGAGAAGTTGTCCATCGCGGTCGTCGTGACCACGCCGTTGATCACCGGTTGTCCCGCGCCCCAGGTGAAGCCAACACTGGGCGTGACACCTTGCCACACGGGTGTTCCGATCAGATCGGGATTGCTGTAGACGGTCGTTGACCACGACGCGCCGCGCGCTTCCGTATCTGGTGGAGCTGTAAACCACACGCCGCCCACGAACACGACGCACAAGATCAATATCAGACTGCTACGAAATAGAATCTTCATGATGCTTGCTCCTGACGACACACGCTCTACCTACGAAGCAAGAAAACTACCGGGGGAGCGGGCAAGGGTTGCACACAAAAACACCACAAGGCCAGCGCGATTACCGGCATAGCAAAAGGTTATAACGATATCATAGCATGGAATGGAAGAACATGCTGCGCCAAGCATACTAAAGTACCCTCGGCGCAGCGCGTTTTGCTGTGGAGCTATAGCATTATGTGGCACTGGACAGCGACAGCCGTCACTCGACCAGGTGTTTCTTGATCATATCAAGTAGTTCTCTGGTGCTGATCGGCTTGGGCAAATAATCATCACAGCCCGCCGCGATGAACCGTTCGCGGTCGCCGCGCATCGCGTTGGCCGTCAGCGCGACAATCGGAATCTTGGTCGTTTTGTCGTAGGCTTTGATGCGCTGCGTGGCTTCCACGCCGTCAATGCCCGGCAAGCTGATGTCCATGAGAATCAGGTCCGGAACATGCTCCCGCGCCATTTCAACCCCGGTCAGCCCATCATCGGCTTCGAGGACATCGTACCCTTTGGCCTGTAGAATTTTGCGACCCAAGCGTTTGTTTTGGAAATTGTCCTCAACATATAAGACACGGTGCGCCATAATGTTCTCCCAACAGCACAAAAATCCTGACAGCTAACGGCATAGGTGCATCACTGGTCCAAAAAAGCCTGGATCTGCCCTGGAAACGCGCGCGTATCGACCGGCTTGGGGATAAACCCATCACAACCAAAAGCCATGACCAACCGGCGCGTGATGGAATCGTCTTGGGCCGTGACCGCGATAATAGGCACCCCCCGCATGTTTGGGCGCGCACGCAACGTTGTCGCCACGACTTTGCCATCCAGGTCGGGTAAATCGATATCAAGCAGCACCAGATCGATCTGCTCACGTTCAGCCTGCTGAATGCCGTCCAGCGCTGTCCCCGCGTGAATTACGTTGTGGCCCTTGGCTCCCAGCACCTTGTCCATCATACGATAAAACTTGTGGTCGTCTTCGATCATCAGAATTGTTGCCATACCGCTTCCCCTTAAACCCCGCACCCATTGTGACACCGGCATAGGCCTAGTCATCGCTGAGCGTTTCGTTCACATAGTCCACCAAAGCCTGACGATCCAGGTTGGCCTTCTCAAACAACGAGATGATTTTGCCGAGCAGTTGCTCGCGCTCGGCGGCACGAATATCTTTGGCGGTGAGGACTACCACCGGGATATCTTTGGTGTCGTCGTCATTCTTCAAGCGTTCGAGCAGCGCCTCACCGGTCATATCCGGTAGCATAAGATCGAGGACAATCAGGGACGGTTTCTTCGTCTTGATGAGATCCCAACCACTTTCACCGTCGAACGCTTCTAGCACGTTGTAACGCCCGGTGGCTTCCAGCAAGCGCCGGATCAGACGCGCGTCACGGTGTTCATCATCGATGACCACCACATCGCGCACTTTATCGGGCGGCGGGGCATCCTGCACGATGGCCTTCTTCGACGCAGCCACCACCTTACCGTTAGTTACTTCCGTTAATTCTTCAGGAGAATCTTGCAGGTCGCCGCCGAGAGTCTTCACGACGTGTTCGACCAGTTCGCGCGTGTTGAAGCTGCCCTTTTGCCACAGCGATTCGGCGTGTTGTTCCAAACGCGTGCGATCACCGGGCGTGAGCGTCTTCGCCGACACCACCACGACCGGAATATCGGTTGTTTCGGCGTCCGTTTTCAGCGCTTCGAGCAACGTGAACCCGTCCATATCCGGCATGGTCAGGTCGCACACCACCAGATCGGGCTTGCGCTGGCGCACAATGTCCAGCCCATCCAGCGGGTTGTTGACCTCAAAGACGCGATAATTTTTGTGCGCTTGCAGCAAACGGCGGATCAAGCGGCTATCTTGGGGGTTGTCATCGATCACGACTACCGTCGTCACCTGCTCGTCAAGCCGCGCAAAGGCCGCGCCCAACCCTTCCTCAAGCTGCTTATGGGTCGCGCTGGCATCATCCTCACCGAATTCCAGATCGAGTACATATTGATCTTCGAGGATGTGCTTCTCTGCCGGGAAAGTGTGCCCGGAACAGTTGACGATCACCGTTTCGTCTTTCTTGATCACGTCATCAGCGACCAACTTCTCCAGCCCTGCGAAGGCCACCGCCGCCGCCGGTTCCATGCTGATCCCTTCGATGCGGGCCATACGCCGCATCGCACGGAACGCCTCGCCATCCGACACCGCGATCATCGTGCCCTCGGTTTCCAGGCACGCCTCACGCAGCAAGGTATACGACCGCCCCGGATTCCCCGTCGCCAGCACGGTAATGCGCGTATGCGGAACAACCGGATCGGCTTTTTCCAGCCGGAAGCGCCACGCCGCCGCCATTGGCGCGCAGCCTTCGGACTGCACAATCGCCAGCTTCGGCATTTTGTCAGTCAGCCCCATTTCTTTGAGTTCCTGGAAGCCCTTCCAGATTCCCAACGGGCCAATACCGCCGCTGACCGCCTGGATATACCAGTCCGGCACGCGCCATTTACCCTTTTCATCGGGCGGCATCTGACGCGCCAACTGCTCGGCTAGCTCGTAAGCGATGGTCTTGAACCCTTCGCGCCCAGCCAACGACTCTGCGCCGCGATCATAGTAGAGGTTGCGGCGTGCCGCGAAGTCCATCGCGACTTTCTTCGCCTGATCATACGTACCCGCGATCTTGACCACTTCCGCGCCATAGAGCGCCAGTTCGCGCAGTTTTTCAGAGGGCACGGTGCTGGTCAGGAAAACCCACAGGCGAATATGCGCCCGCGCACAGAAAGCCGCATACGCAGCGGCCTTGTTCCCGGTAGACGCCATCACACATTCGCGGATGCCACGCTGTCGCAGATACGATATCGTCAGCGTGCCCTGGCGATCCTTGAAACTACCGGTGGGCGACATGCGCTCGTCTTTGATAAAAATGTGTTCGTGGCCCAGTTCTTCACCGAGCGATTTCGCGCGCAGCAGCGGTGTCCATCCCTCACCCATCGAGAGAATCGCGTCTTCATCGGTGATGGGGAGCAGTTCGCCATAGCGCCACAGGGTTGTATCCCGGTCGGCAAGACCCGCGCGCCATAGCTCAGCCGCTTTGGCATAATCATAAACGGCATCAAACCACTGCGACTCGCACTTCTCGCACTGAGGAGGCAAGGGGTTCGCAGACATGGTATGACCGCAGTCTTTGCATGTGACTGAGGAAATCAAAGAGGGCATCGACTCGTATCCTTCCCACACTACACTTATAGAAACTCAGTAGTGGTGAGGGCAACCTGAGATTACCAATCTTAATTTTACACCACAACTTCGTGAGCTACCCAACGCTAAAGCAGTTGGGGGTGCATTTCACATGGGGGGCGCTGCGAGAATGCACACCGGGATTTTCGTAGGG
>CBEVZO010000399.1:0-4474 GCA_965554365.1 uncultured Anaerolineae bacterium | reverse complement strand
GTGATCACGATGGGGCCGCCATTGCTGCGCACATTCACCAGACTGGTGATGGCAACCTCTAAGCCGGTTTCCTCCAGCGCTTCACGGACTGCCGCCACACGCGGGTCTTCACCGTAATCCACATAGCCGCCCGGCAGAGACCATTTTCCCTGACCGGGATTTACTTTGCGGCGGATCAGCAGCACGCGTTGGTCATGTTCGATAAACACCACTGCGGCGACCTTTGGATCGGGGAAATAGACGAATCCGCACACCGGACAGGCGGGGCGTATTGCGCCATAGACGTGCTGATCGGCCAGCGCGTGACCGCAGACCTGACAGAAGTTGACGGGTGGTTTCATGAATGGTTGGCTTTCCGGCGTCCGAGCAGGAGGATCGCGATGGACGCGATGAACAGTACAATTGCCAGCCTGACGAGCCATGCTGCGGTGTTATCATCATCGGCCTGTGCAGTTTTATCTACGCGTAGCTCTGGTTGATCTGCTGTAGCTGGTTCAGCGGCGATGTCTTGTGCCTGTGCGGTGGCGACGGCTGCGCCTTCTTCAACCTCGGTTGGTACGAGGGCTAGCGGCGTCGCGGTGTGTTGCATCGTGTTGCTTGTGGTAGGGCCACCTGTCGTGGTTTCTGGGGCGGCCTCGTCGTATTCCCCGTCAGTTGGCGCTTCAGCGTCGTCGGCGGTGTCTTCGTCGTCTTCGTGTTCTCGCTGAGCCTGCGCTGACGGTTCATCAGTGTCCGCTGCATCGAGTTCAAGCGCGGCATCATCTCCAGTGGTTGGCTGCATCATGCCTGCCGCACTTTCAGCTTCCACCGCTTGTTGATCTGCCGCCGTGTTGGTTGGTGTAATGGCAGGCGTGGGTAGCACAGTGACTTCGGCGGGCGCTTGCGGCTGCGCCATGGCATCAGCAGCGGGCGGGGGGTCATCTATGCCGCTGGCGGCATTACTGCCGGGATCTGCTTGTGCTGGCATGACCTCAAATACGTCAGGATCACCCGCTTCACCCTCAATTGCGGCTGGCATGGGAGGCGCAGGCGAGGTTTCTAAATAAGCAAATTCTTCTTCGAATGCGGCATCTGGCGCATCTTCAAGGGTCGCAGGGTCCGCGAAATCGGCTTCGGCTTCTTCTATTCCAACTGTGTCTCCATCGCCCGGCGCGGCACTTGCCCCCAGTGCATCATCCATACCGGCGTCCGCGTCAGCTTCATCATATCCAGTTCCACCACCCGCTTCGCCGTCTTCGACAAGTCCGATGGCAGGGGGCGGTTGTATGGTTGCCAACATCTGAGGGGTAGCCGTCATGCGCCAAGACTCGGCAGTGCCGGTCAGGGCGAGCGCTTCGTTCGTCGCGTAATAATAGGTCTGCGCTTCGATGGTGATTTGCAGACCTTCACCCTCGAAAGCGATGGCGGTACGCGCGGTCCAGGTAAGCGCGTCGGCGGTGGCTGTGCGATCCACGTTCAGGGCTTCGGTGGTGGGATTCAGGGCGACACTTTCGCCGGCTGCCGCCGCCCCATAATCGGCTTGACTGGCAGCGTTTTTGCTGTCACTGTCCGTGATGCCGCCCCATAGCAGCGCCAACACCACGAGCATAACCGATGCTGTTGCGCCTAACGCTCCGGCGAATTGCAGCGTGAGTTCTGACGCGAACAGCCGCCACCAGGGAATCGGACGACCATACACCGCAGGATCGAGTGTGAAATTGCACGGAGCTTTCAGGCGCGGCAGATCGTGGAGCATGGCGACGGTCGTGCGCAGATCGTCGAGCGTCTGTCGCAGCGTGGAGTCGTGGGTCAGGCGTTGTTCGAGTGTGATGCGCTCACGATCCGCTAACTCGCCGTCTAGATACGCAGACAGGAGTTCAAGATCGTGTGCTGAGGGTGCGTTGTGCGATACCATGTCTTGCCGCTTCTTTGTGACCTTCGTCAATAGCCCAATGGTGTCAATCAGTGTTAATCAGTGTTAAATAGTGTCAGTCGTTCATAAGACGATACTCAGCGGGCAAAAGTTCCCGTACCGCCTGCAAACAGTCGCGCAGCCGGGCGCGTGCGCGGCTTAACCGCGATTTAATCGTACCCAGTGGCAGTTGGAGAATGTCTGCGATTTCTTGATAGGCGTAGTCTTCTACGTCGGCCAGCACCGCAATCGCGCGTTGATTGTCCGGCAGGTCGTTGATGCAGTCCTGAATCGCTGCGTTAAGCTCGCTGCGCTGTGCGACCTGTTCGGGATTTTCTTGTACGCTGTGCAGCCGCACATCAGCGGCGGGCGCAGCCGTGACCTCGTGCAACAGTTCCAGAGAGGTTGCGGGGCGGCGCTGACGGCGGCGCAGTTCATCGTAACACGCGTTGGTGACAATGCGGATCAGCCAGGGCTTGAAGCGCTCACCCCGGAACTGGTGTAGCTTGCGAAACGCGGAGATAAACGCTTCTTGGGCGGCGTCTGCGGCGGCATCCGGCTCGCCCATCACTCGATAGGCGACCGTGTAGACCATGTCCTGATAACGCAGCACAAGCTGATTAAATGCCTCGACATCACCGCGTTTGGCGGTCTCGATTAGGCTGTGTTCATCCATAAATTTGTTGGTTGGGTCAGTTCGCAAAATAGACGCCTAAAACGCCATTGACGGATCGCCGGAAACACCTTATACTTGCGCCATACCACGCCGAAGTGGCGGAATTGGCAGACGCACGCGACTCAAAATCGCGCGGGGTAACACCCATGTGGGTTCGACTCCCACCTTCGGCACTGTTATAGCCTAACCTCGAAGCCAGGACCAGTTTTGATGTCCGGCTTTTTGTTTTGCGCGTTCTGACCGGTGTTGGTGTACAATCCAGGGTGTGCGCACACCATACGCGAGTATAGCAGGTGCGCGATAGACGGTCCAGACCACAGACAGAACCAGGGTAGTATGACGAAACGATATGTTGGATCGCTGTTGATCGGCGTTCTGATTGGGCTAACGGGCGGTGTGTTCCTCGGTTGGGAGCAGTTCCCGGTCGAGTATACGAACAGTTCGCTCTTCGCGCTGGCCCCACATTTTCAGGACGAATACACGTTGATGGTGGCGGAAGGCTACCAGCATGATCAAGACGTGAATGCGGCGGTGGGGCGGCTGCGTCCGCTGGAAAAAGAGAATATTCCCACCTACGTCCGCGATCTCACCGAGCGTTACATCAGTCAGAGCAACGTTCCTGCTATTCCGTCAGGCTATTTGCTGGACCAGATGATTCAGGTGATGGTGTCATTGTCTGAAGCGTTCGGTTGGCTGACGCCTGTGATGGAACTTTACCATTCCACGCCTGTTCCCGCAGCGACACAGGTGCCGTAACCATGACTGAACGCCATGTACGCAGCAGTCGCGGGGGATTATCGTGGTTTGCCTTGATCGTGGGCATTGGCATTGGCATCGCCGCTGGTCTGTTTTATACCTGGAATATCGACCCAGTGGTGGAACGCAACACGGCTCCCCGGCAGTTGAGCGCTGCGGCGAAGGAAGACTACATTGTGGCGGTGGCGCTCAGCTATGCGCACAACGGTGATCTGGCGCTGGCATTTGACCGTCTGCGAAAAGTAAGCCCGGAGCAGGATGTGTGGGTAACGGTGGCGGAAGTATCATGTCAACGTGTCAATACCGGCAAAGCAGTGACCAACAATGATATTCTCGTACTCCGTGCGTTAGGGCAGTTGTACATTCCTCAGGGCGCGAGTGGCTGTGCGGAATTGTATCCGACACCGGCCCCGGCGATGGTGTTCGCTTCACCCATTCCATCGCAAACCCCCACCGCGACCGTTGCGCCGCCGCCAACCAAAACAGCCACGCCGCCAGCCGGTGACACGGGCGCGCAGCCGGTGCGTCCCACCGCGACACCTGTGCCAAGCGACAGTTTCATTGTGACGCGCACGCGGTCGTTCTGCGACCCTGATGCCAGCGGAGTCATTGAAGTGCGGGTGTATGATCGGCAGGGGGCGGGGATTCCCGGCGTGCCGGTTACTATCTCCGCTACCGGTATTGCCAGCGACCGTTTCTTCACGGGGCTGAAGCCAGAACGCGGCGCTGAGTATGCTGATTTTAAGATGGAACCGGGACGCACGTATACGGTGACTATGCTTGGCCTGATAGACGCGCCGCCGATTGTAGAAGCGGTGCAGTGTCAAACTACCCTGGACGATGGCACGACCGTGACGACTACCATGTCTTATTGGGTTAATTTCCAGCAGCGCGGCGAATAAGCTCCGCAGCACAGGGTACACAGAATCACAAACGGGCCTTCCTTTGCCGGGAACGCCCGTTTTTGTGTGTATGGCAGCGGCAGTGGTGGGTTATGGCGCGTTGGCCGTATCAATCTGCCACAGGTCATAGCGGGCCGGGTGGTCGGCAGATATGCCTGTCAGCCAGGACTGTTGGAGCCAGCCGGAAGCCAGCCGCAGCAGCGGAGCCACCGGATATGTACCGTTGGGACCAAACAGCAGGTCTTCGAT
>CBEVZO010000398.1:0-4483 GCA_965554365.1 uncultured Anaerolineae bacterium | reverse complement strand
CAAGCCAGTTAGCGGGAACTTGGTTATAATTACGCGCATGGTGCAATAACGTGCTGCGCCAACGCACGAGGTACGTTGTAGTATACGGGACTATCGTTAGCAAGAGTATTTGAGTGAGGCAATAACTCGTATGAATGCTCAACGCGATACGATTTTGATTGTGGATGATGATAGTGCAGTCCGCGCTTTGCTGCGCGAGCAGGTGTTTGCGTCCGCTCGATATCAGGTGGTCGAGGCGGGCGGGATGGACGATGCGTTACTGGCGCTGCGCGAACACGCGCCACATTTAATTCTGGTGGACCTGCAATTACCGGGTCTGACGGGGCATGATGTGATGGTCGCGTTTAAGGCGCAGGGGTATCGCGGCCCGTTGATCGCGATGGGCGAACGGGACAGCCCGCGTGCTGCGACTGAGGCGCTGCGGCTGGGTGCGACGGATTATGTGACCAAACCGCTGCGTGAAGCCGAAGTGCTGGCGGCGGTAGAGCGCGGCCTGGAAGATGTGCGGTTGCGGCGACACCATGACCAACTGCGTCGGCAATTGACTAAGGCGAATGGTCGGCTTGAGGTGCGTGTCAAAGAACTGCGCACGCTGTACGAGATTGGGCAGTCTGTGACGATGCTGCGCGATCTCAATAGTGTGTTTGCGCGTGTGATGGATGGTGCGTTGATCTTGGCGCAGGCGGATCAGGCGTTTTTGCTGCTGCGAGATGAGAAAGCGGAGCGTTTGGTACTGCGTGCCGGAAACAACCTGAGTATCGCCATGCTGGACCACATGGGAGAAGCGGTCACTGATCAATTGGCGGAGTTGGTGATGTCGTCGCGCAAGGATATGCTGGTCGAAGGCGAAGGGTTGCGACGCTTCAAAGTCTCACGCGAATTCCATGCGACGGCTTACGTGCCTCTGGTGGTCCAGAACAAGGCGATTGGCGTGTTGGCGGTAGGCAATACGGAGACACGGCGGGCGTTTCGTCCGCATCACGCGCGGCTGCTGCGTTCGTTAGCTGATTACGCGGCGATTGCGATTGTCAGTGTGCGATTGTCTCAACTGTTGGCTGAACGTGCGCAGGCGGTTATCATGGTGCAACAGCAGTCGCGCCTGCGAGATGCGCAGCGCAATCGTCAGGTTAGGGGATTACTATCGCGTGTGCATCAGGCGTTGATCGCGCTAGAATCCGAATTATTGCATCTGTCGCAAGCTGATAGGAAATCGCAGCCGGAAGTTCAACGGCGGTTAGGCGCATTGAGCCAGCAAGTCCGCCAGTTGATCACTCAATTGGTGGCCTTTACACGCCAGCACTGAGTAGTATCGTAGTGTATTGATTCGGGAATGCAGAACGAAGGAGTGTAAGAGCGTGGCCGGAGAACGGATTCTGTTGATTGAGGATTCGGCGGATATGCGGGATTTCCTGGCCGGTAGCGTGTTACGCCCGGCGGGATATAACGTGCTGACCGCAGCGAGTGCCGCGGAAGGACTTACGTTGGCGCGTGATCTACACCCGGATTTGTTGATTTGTGACTATCAACTTCCTGATATCACCGGGCTGGAGTTTTTACGCACGTTACGCCGCGAAGGGTTTGAGTTGCCGATGATCCTGATCACGGCGGAGGGATCGGAGGCGGTAGCGGTTGAGGCGATGCGGTTAGGCGTCAGCGATTACCTGATCAAGCCGTTCGATTTTGACGACTTGCTCAATGCGTTAGCACGGGTTTTGGGCCAACACTGGACGCGTCAGATCGCCGAACAGGTTCCAGAACAACTGCTGCAAGCGAATATCTTGCTCGAAGGACGGATGCGCGATCTTGATATGCTAGTGAAGATTGGCAAGCGCGTCACTGGGCAATTAGACTTGCAGGAAATATTGACCCAGGTGGTCGAGGCGGCAGTGAAAATCGCGGAGGCGGAAGAGGGAACGCTGCTGTTGGTGGATCGGGCATCGGGCGAACTCTACCAGTACGCGTCGACCGATCAGCAAGGGTTGGGCAAACCCCTACGGCTGCCCGTCGCGGACAGTCTGGCGGGACAAGTTGTGCAGTCGCGTACCCCGCTAGTGATCACGGGCGAGGATTTGCAGAAGATCAAGACGCAGTATTATTTTCGCGATGTGATCTTTCTCCCGCTGTTGGTCAAAGATGAGGCGATTGGGGTGTTGAGTGTGCTTAACCGCGAGTCGAGCAGCGGGTTTGCGCCGCATACGTTGCCGATGTTAAGTATGCTGTCGGACTATGCCACCATCGCGATTGAGAATGCGCGGCTCTACGCTGCGACCGAACGGGAACGCGATACGCTCAACACGATTTTGCGTGATACTGAAGACTCGATCATCGTGGTGGATGGGCAGAACTATGTGCTGTTTTGCAATCCTGCGGCGTGCCGTGCGTTTGGGGTGGATTATGACGCGTGTCGCGGGCGACCGTTGGCGGAGGCTGTCACGCATACCGAAGTCATTGAATTATTCGAGAAAGAAGCACGCAGTGGGCGCAGTCGCCGCAGCGAAATCATACTCAACGATGGCGCACGGGTATTGAACGCGCAGATGACTATTGTGCGCGGTGTGGGGCGTGTCGTTGTGATGCAAGATATCACACATCTCAAGGAGATCGACCGTATCAAGAACGATTTCGTGACTGCGGTATCGCACGATCTGCGCTCGCCATTGACCGCGATCTTGGGTTATGTGGAGATGGTGCAGCGCAGTGGGCCGCTCACCGAGAGCCAACAAAGTTATGTTGAGCGGATTGTGTTCAGTGTGCGCTCGATTACGACGCTAATCTCCGACTTGCTCGAACTCGGTAAGATCGAGGCCGGCTTTGACGAAGATTGCGAACCAACTTACCTGATGCCAATTGTCGAACACGCTGTCGAGAGCAGCCGCCACCGGTGGGAAGCCAGACAGCAGGAAGTCTATGTTGAGGTGGACCTTGACGCGCCGCCTGTGTTGGGGAATCCGCTGCGGATACGGCAGATGGTGGCGAATCTGATTGAGAATGCCACGAAGTATACCCCTCTCCAGGGGCGCATCGACGTGGTTGTGAAACGTGATGATGATTTCGTCGTTTTGCGCGTGCGAGACACGGGGATTGGTATCCCTGCTAAAGACCAGCCGTACATCTTCGACAAGTTTTTTCGCACCGATGAGGCCATCGATGATTATGAGGGCACGGGGCTAGGTTTGTCGATTGTGAAAGGTATTGTAGACGGGCATCATGGGCGCATCTGGGTAGACAGTATACCGGGGCAGGGATCGACGTTTACGATTATGCTGCCCAGCTACGATCCCGACGCGCCGCGCGAGTAAAGCGAAAACAGGTTTTTGTAGGGGGTAATACGCCCTGGTTGGTTTTGTACCATCAGGCTGAATGCAAACGAGGTCGCCCGCTTGGGCGACCTCGCGTTGTTATTTTTGTACGGTGCTATTCCGCCGGGTTAGGGCAGGAACGCGGCCATGATCTCGTTGGCGATGTTGTTCAGGGCGGTCAGCGCTGTTTCCACGTCGCCACCGCTCGCCGCCAACAGGCTCTCGAAAGCTGCGCGTGCTTCGTCGCGGATCACGTCGTAGCTGGCGATCTGCGGCTCAACGCGAGTGGTGCCCTGTAACAGATTCCACGTCTGCTCGTATTGCGGCAGGTCGTCGAAGATCGGGGCCAGACCTTCTGCGGTCGAGTAGCGGACCGGGAAGTAGTTGCTGACAGCGGCCCAACCAGCCTGCTGAGTTGGCTCGGTCAGCCAGCGCACGAACAGCCACGCCGCCAGTTCGGCTTCGGGGGTCGTCGCGGGGATGCTGACGGAAGCGCCGTAGATGTTGCTCACAGGCACATCGGCATACGGCAGGGAGGTCACGCCCCACCCGAAGGGCGTTTCGAAGGCGTCTTCGATGCCCGAACGGACATAGGGCAAACCGGAGGTCGAACCGACGTAGAACAGGGCCTTGCCTGCGGTGAAGGCGTTCTGGTCGCCGTAACGCTCGGCGATCAGTGCGGCGCAACCGTCGTTGTATAGGTCCACCATGAAGCTGATGTAGTCCACAACTTCGGGGCTGTCGTAAGCGAATTCGCCGTCAGCGAACACATCGCCGCCCAGCGAGAACGCGCCAGCCGCGATGTTCGAGGCATCGGTGCGGACAAAGTAACCTACCTGGTCGCCACCATCATAGCCGCTCCAGCCACCCTCGGTGAAGGCGCAGGCTGCTTCCTTGAAGGTTTCCCAGTCGGTCGGGGGTGCATCGTAACCCAGCTCGGCCAAGGCATCCATGTTGTAGTACATGGCTTCCAGCGAACGGTTGGGCGGGAAGCCGATACGGGCTGACCCATCGGGGGTGTAGTCCTGGTTGAAGAAGCTAGGTATGAAGTCCGCGACTTCTGCTTCATTCAGCCCCCACTGTGCGTCTTGCACGTAGACATCCATGTCTTCGGTCAGGCCACCAGCCAAGTAGTAGGCCGCCGCGTTGTTCTGATACCCTACCACCAGGTTCGGCACATCACC
>CBEVZO010000397.1:0-4494 GCA_965554365.1 uncultured Anaerolineae bacterium | reverse complement strand
CATCGCGTCGAGTGTGCCTCGCTGATCTTCCAACGCCACATATAACGCACGCCCACGTTCGGCAGCCGCTTTCGCGCCGGAGAGATCGCCCTGTCCTAGCAAGTGGATCGCCTGTTGCAGCAATGCCCGTGCGCGCCGGGATTCATCGACCTCCAACAGCAATTCCGCGATGGCGTCCATCAGTTCCGGCGGATACGTCATGCCTGCGGTCATAGCCTGCCGCCGGAATTCCGCGCGCAGCCACAGCAGATCAAAACGGATCGCGGCCAGTGTTGCGGGCAGATCATCCTCCGCAATATCTGCGCTATGCGCGTCCAGAATCTCCTGCGCCACCTCCGCATAGCGGTTCGCTTCAGCGAGCGCTCCCGCTGCGAACGCCGTCTGCGCAGCTTGCCAGCCATGCACCAATGCGGGTGTCCATTCGCGCGCCTGTGCGTAGTGATACGCGAGTTTGGCAACGGTCGCAAGCTGTGTGTGTCCCGGTGCGTGGGCCAGCGCCTCCGCTGCCCGGCGGTGTAAAAAGCGGCGGCGTGGCGCGCTGGTATCCGCATAGATAATCTCGCGCACCTTGATATGTAAAAACTGATACACGCCCGGTGATGTCTCTTGCAGAATCAATGCTTGCAGTAGTTCATCTAGCGCCAGGTCCAACGCGAGCGACGAATCGACCAGCGCAGCGAGCAGCTTCTCCTCGATGTTGTGTTCGATCACCGCAGCGACGGTCAATATTTCCTGCGTAGCACGCGACAGCCGCCGAATACGTCCGCGAATCACGCGCAACACCACATCCGACATCGGCAGATCAGCGGGCTGAGGCAACGCGTGGGCGCGCAAACGCCATCCGTCTGTGTCTGCGGCCTGATCAGTATAAAGCACCTCTTGCTCCACCAACGCACGCAGCGTTTCGACCACAAAAAACGGATTGCCCGCTGTCTCATGGTGCAGTAGCGTCGTCAGGGATTGGCTATCCGCGCCCACCAACTGCTCGACCATCTGCGCGAGTTGTTCTTGCGGCAGGGGCGGCAGTTCGATCACTGTGGTTGGCGCAGGCGCATGAACGGACGCCGTAGGCCAATCCATCAATGGCGAATCGAACGAGACTTCCTCATCGCGCAGCGTGCCCAACACCAGCAACGGCAGATCATCGCAGCGACGCAGTGCATAATTCAACACCGCGAGACTAACCGGGTCCGCCCAGTGCAAATCTTCAGCCAAGACCCACAACCCCGCGCCAGTCCTTGCTAGCGCACGAATTACCTGCGTCACTGCTTCCTGCACACGCAAACTGGCATCAGGCGCACTCCCTGCCTGTGGCGCTGCATTCTGCGCACGCGCCGGTTGCAAACTGGGCACAATCAGCGCCAGATCATCGCGCACTGACAGATTAAGTTGATCCACCACACGATCCACTGAGCGCCGCATCAGGTCAGCGATAAGTTGATACGGCGTGCCCGCCTCCATCGCGTAACAATGCCCGGTGATCGTCACCACATCTGCGCCAGGAATGCGCTGCGCGGCTTCATTCACCAGACGCGTCTTGCCCATGCCCGCCGGGCCGACCACCAGCACCAACCGGCTCTGCCCACGCTGACAAATACGCCATTCCGCTGCCACCGCGTTTAACTCAGCATCACGCCCAACCAACGGCACGGATTGCAAATCGGTGACGGTCGGTGCGGGTGGCGGCGCAGCAATTACCACCGGAATTTCGGGCACAACACCGCGTCCCTGGCGAATATCCTCGTACAGACGCATGGTTTCTTCCAGCGGTTCAGCATCTAGCTCTTCAAGCATGATCGCGGCACACTGCTGGTACTGACGCAATGCAGCACTACGATCCCCAGAGGCAGCAAACGCGCGCATCAACGCCCGGTGCGCGACCTCCTGAAACGGATCGTATTCCAACAAATTGTGAGCATAACGTGTGACACTAGCCCAATCGCACTCCTGCTGACACACCATCAACAAATGCCGCAGCGCAGTCAAAAACTGTTGGCGCGCGTGTTCACGTTCAAGCAGCACCCAATCCGCATAAATGTCTTTGAGCAAATCATCTTTATATAGCTCCACCGCACGCTGCAACGGCGCACGACGCGGCTGCTCATCCCGAAAAGCGTCCAACAAGGCGCTCTCAAACGCCTCGTAATCGACCCACAACGCGGTTTCAGGAGCAATCGCCACTTCGGCTCCCTCAGTGGCGATCAAGGTCGTATGCGGCTCAATCGACCGGCGCAGCAAATACAACGTGCGCCGCAGCCGTTCCTGGGCACGCGCGGGGGCAGCATCCGGCCAAAACGCCGTTTGGACTTCTTCACGCGTAATACGCCGCTGGCGGTTCAACACCAGAAATGAACAAAATGCAGCCGGCTGGGGGGGCAGACTCACAACCTCGTCATTCACCATCAGACGCGGGGGACCAAACATAAAAAACTGAAATTGCGCAGTAGTTGACATAGTATTCATAACGTTTCGATATGTTCAGAGATACGGCTTCAATGCGAGTTACTTTAGCACGAACGCGAATTTTTCGAGAATCATTGGTATTGCAGCCCTCCGGCGCGTACAATAGAGGGCGTTGATTCGCGTATTTGTGATCGGGAGCAATGAACGTATGTCCGCGCAACCCCCTGGACGCCGCACCGAAAGCCTGTTTGACAACCGGTATCGCTACGATCATATCTATCCGCGTGGCCGGTCGGGTGAAACACTGCGCGCCTACGACACGCACGACAATGATCGCCCGGTGGTGATCAAACGTCCCGCCCCGCAAGACGCACCACCGATGCGTGCCGGACAAGAGGTCAGCATCCGCACCGAGCGACAGGCACTCGAACGTCTCGTCGGGCATCCAGTACTCACCGCACTGTGTGGCAGTGGCACATTCCGCGTGGGGGGACACACACACGACTACATTGTGATGGACCTCGCACGCGGGCAGATCGTTGAGGCGCTGGTCCTCGAATTGGCTGAACGCGAAGCCTATCTATCGGAACTGGAAGTGCTGGTCATCATTGATCGCCTGTTGGACCTGCTGATACACGCGCACGACAAGCAGGTGATCTATAACGATGTGGATGCCAAGCATCTGTTCTGGGATCGCGACAGCTATCAACTCAAGGTGATCGATTGGGGCAATGCGGTCTTTCTGGACGAACCCGGTGCGCTGCCCATCGTCAGCCGCGCGACCGACATTTACCAATGCGGCGAACTGCTGTACTTCATCCTGACCGGCGGCAACCGGCTGGTAGTAGAAACGGGCGACGATGGCGATACGTTCTTCATCAATTTTGGCCTGGATGCGGAGCGCATCCCCGCACGCCTACAAAGCATCCTCACGCGCGCTATTCATCCTGACTTGCAGCAGCGTTTTGGCACGCTCATGGAACTGCGCCACGCACTGAGCGCTTATCGCGCGCCGCTGGAACGTGAACGCAACGACATTGTATCACACGTGCATAAGCGCGTCCGCCCCACCGCCAGCCAGGATGAACTGGAAGAACTGCGCGCCAGATTGCAAGACGCCCTCGCACTGGACCCCGGTTATCCTGATGCGCGGCAGTTGGACGAGGAAATTGTCCAATTCCTCGCACAAATTCAGTTCCAGGCTGATCTCGACGCAATCCGCATTTACCTCGAAAGCGGCAATTGGACGCGTGCGCTCGCGCTACTGCACGACTTGCAGGCCGGGGCAGGACACAACGCGCCGCTGCTGCGCTTCTTGATCGCTGCCGCCGCGCAATTGGACGAACTGCACCTGACATCGCCGCCCGCCGGATTCCTCGCCGCACTCGATCCACTGTTCGATGGTGATGCGCCCGCCGCAGGGTACACGTTGCTCGTCACAGAGGACACACGTCCTCCTGCGCGGCTGACGCACTGGCTGCTCGCGGAGCATCTCGCCGTTCACATGCCCGATGTAACATTACTGCGCCCGCATCTCGTTCGGCTGCGTCACGAGTTGGGCGGAACCCCAGGCGCAGAAGATATCATCACGCTGCTGGACGCCATCGAGGATCAACTCCAACGCCCCCCGCTATCCGGTCTGACCGGGTTGCAGGTGATCTATCAAGAAGTCGGCGCGATTCTCTCCGCGATGGAGGAAACGCTCGAAGCTACCAGCGCCCAACGCGACACTGAGGCGCAAGAAACCGCCCTCGCAAGCGTAATCCGTGCGTGCCGTGCGGCGCAGGGTATTCTGGCGCATCTGGAAGACGTAGGACACGGGGTCTTTAGCGATCCGCCCCAGGCCAGTGCCGCGCTCCAACGCGCTGTGAGAATCAACCCCACCGCCACACACTTTACCGCGCTGCACGATTATTTCGACGAAGTGCATCAAGCCATCACCGCGCTGTCGCAGTTCCGACCGCGAGCCAATGGCGCGAATTTGAGTGCCTGGTTCAGTGACGTGCAACAGTTCATCCAGCCGTATCTGGATGATTTGCCCGACCCCCAACTGCATGAAGCCGCCGATGCTGTACGGTACACTGCCGAACT
>CBEVZO010000396.1:0-4527 GCA_965554365.1 uncultured Anaerolineae bacterium | reverse complement strand
GAATTCGAGGCGCTGCAATGGTCCCACCCAGTGGGATGGCCTCCGATGCACATCATGATCGCTGATGCATTAAGCCGTAATGGGTTTACCTCCGCTGCAAAACGCGTCTGCGAGAAATTCCTGCGCCTGCTGATCAAGGAACATGATCGCACCGGCAAACTCTGGGAAAAATACAACGTTGTCAGCGGCGATCTGACGATCCCGTTAGAACGCACCGACAGCGTGCCATTTCACGGATGGACAGCAGCGGCAGTTGCAGTGCTGGGGCGCTACCTGTTCGCGGGATAAAGCGGGACCACACTCGCTGGCTCGCCCCAACAGCAACCACCGTATTCCAGCACAATCAGCATCACATGACAATCGCATCAGGAAACTGTGCTTTGAAATCCAGATATTGACGGCGAGAAGGAGTAACTTTTGTCATGGGTTTTCTCATTTACGTTTTTGGGTTAAGATTCAAGCAGTGATGGCAGCATGTCAATACTGGAACGTCCGTGCGGTCTGGTGTATTCTAGCAGGCGACTATGCACCCGACAACCAGCCATCAGGTAATTAACGTCGTCAATGTGGGTCAGGTGTTTCACAACATTTCCGCACTACCGCAACCCGTCATGTGGCCCGCGCCATAACGCCCGGCAACTTGGCCCCTTTGCCTTTTTTGCGCTGTCTTTTTCGCATCTGGAGTGAACGCACTTATGAGTGACTGCATCATCGGCGTGGACCTGGGCGGCACACAGATGCGCGCCGCCCGCTTTGACGCACAATTGAACGTGATCGAACGCGTAGCCAATCCCACCCTGGCCCACGAAGGCCCAGCAAGCGTCACGTCACGCCTGCTCGACACCATCGCCGAAGTCATGCCCGCCGACTGCGACAGCGTAAAGGGCATTGGCGTATCTGTCCCTGGCCCGATCAATCCGCACAACGGCACGATTGTCGCCCCGCCCAATCTGCCGGGAATGCACAACGCCCCCATCCGCGACTTCATCCAAAATCGCTTCGACTGCCCCACCTACCTGGGCAATGATGCAAACGTCGCGGCGCTGGCCGAAGTCACACGCGGCGCGGCGCGAGGCTACCGCTACCTGATCTACCTCACGATCAGCACCGGCATCGGATCGGGTATTATTAATGATGGGCGGATGCTCGTCGGCGCGCAAGGGTTGGGAGCCGAAGCCGGACACACGCAGATGGTCGTGAACGGCGAAATTACCGATCTCGAAGGCGTCGGATCAGGCACGGCGATTGGACGGCAGGCGCGCGAACGGCTCAAAGTTACGCCGGACGCCCAACTACTCGCACTCGCCGGGGGTAACATCGAGGCCGTGACCGCCAAAGTGGTCGGCGCAGCGGCAGCAAAAGGCAACGCGCTAGCCATCGAACTGATCGAGCGCGCCGGGTATATGGTCGGGCTGGGCATCGTCAGCCTGATGCACCTGTTTAATCCGCAAATCATTGTCATCGGCGGCGGCGTCACCAAGACAGGCGATCTGCTCTTTGCGCCGATGCGCCAAGCAGTACGCGAACACACAATGGACCCGATGTATTATCAAGATGTCCCGATTGTCCAGGCGGCGCTAGGTGATAACGTGGCCCTGATTGGGGCGGCGGCGCTGGTCACGACACAGGGCGGCAGTCAGCTTTAAGCTATACTTTTATTTTCTTAGCCTTGGTGGAAACCAGGTTGGGAGAGAAGTGAAAACATGACCGATCAATCACAAGTTCTGATCATCGACGATGATCGTGGGTTGGTAGACCTCGTCAAGAATACGCTCGAAGGCGCGGAATATCACGTCGTAACAGCGTATGACGGACAAGAGGGGCTGCGTCAGATGTACGAACACCGCCCCAACCTGATCATTCTCGATATCAACATGCCCACGATGGACGGCTGGACCGTCTGCCAACGCGTGCGCGAAGTCAGCAACGTACCGATCATCATGCTCACCGCGCAGGACGACCCCGAAGAAATCATCAAAGGGCTGGACCTGGGCGCAGATGATTACATAATCAAACCGTTCGACATCAACGTGCTGCGGGCGCGTGTCCGTGCGAATCTGCGCCGGGCCGCTGCGGAGCCAACGCTCATGAAGACCAGCGTCGTCTATACCGACGAATACTTGATGATCAATCTCGAAGAACACCGCATCACCGTCGATGGCGAACCGATCCGCCTGACGCCCACCGAGTTCAACCTATTGGCGCGACTGGTGGATAACGCCCCGCGCATCGTCCCGTACCGCGAACTGTTGGAACAGGTATGGGGCTTTGAATATATTGACGATATCGACTACCTGCGCGTCTACATCTGGCATCTGCGCCGCAAGCTGGAACCAGACCCCAAACAGCCCGCCTACATCATCAACGAACTGGGCATCGGCTACCGCTTCGAGCGCAGAATCTAACCCTGTTTCCCTCTCCAACGCATTGCACAGGCCCGGCGGGAGGGCGCGGACCTGTTCGGATGTGTTCCAGGGGTGGGATAGTCATGCTCGGTCAATTTCCAGCATGGTATTGCACAATACATTGTGATATAATTGACAAACTATTGACACAAGTAGCTATTCGCACAACCCAGGTGGATGATGAAGCACTTCGTGTGGTATGGGCTGATTGCGCTGGTAATTATGGGCGCGTATATTGGGTTGACCTTCTGGCTGGTTCAAGAAGTGACTCAAGAACACGAAGCTAGCTTCAACACACAGCAGCACCTCCAAACACAACTCAGCGCGCAGAGCATTGAGGAACACTTTCAATGGGTACTCGGCGATTTAGACCTGATCGCCACCAGCCATCTGCCCCAATACCTCGCGGGCAGATTAACCCACGACGAACTCACCACCTTCACGACAAACCTCGTCCACGAAGTCTATCCCGACGAAGAGGTGCTGATCACTTATTTCGACCGCGACGGTCGAACAACTGAAATCTATACTGCGCCGCTCAGCCGGCACGTCCCTGCGGTGAGTCTGCTTGACGAATGGGTTGCCGCGTATGGTGACGCGCTCACCCGTTCCGGCGACATGGTCGTACCCCCCTTTGCAGCGACCAGCGACTACCAACTGTACGGCGTACTGCTACCGGTCTTTCTCGATGGCGAGATCACCGGCGTGCTGGGAATTGTGCTGAATTTCGCGCCGGTGCTGGAACAATACGTGATCCCCATGCGCTCCGGCGATTACGGCGCCGCGTGGGTACAGGACGCCACCAGCTATGTCATCTACGATCACGAGCCAGAGACTATCGGGCGCTCCGTGACCGATATCGCGCAACCGTACCCTGACCTACAGCGCGTCAATGACCGGCTAATGATTTACGACAGTGGACGCGACGAATATCACTTCACCGTTGAAATCGGTGGCGAGGTGGATCGCAAACTGGTTGCGTGGTCTACGGCGCAGGTGGGCACGCAGCGCTTGACCATTGCCATGTCGGCCCCGGATGATGAAATCACTGGCGAACTGGCAAGTTTCCGCCAGCAAGCCCGCCTGTTGGGCACACTGTTGGGCATCACCCTGATCATCAGCAGCGGCCTCTTTTATCTAACCCGGCAGCGCGTGCTGCGGCGGCTGGTATGGCATCGCACCAAAGAACTGCGCGAAGTCAACACACGGCTCGCACAACTCGTGACGGAGCGTACCACCGCGCTGGCAGAGAAACACTCCGAGGTTGACGTGATCCTCGCCGCGATGGATGACGGTGTCTTTTTCCGCAGAAACGGTGCGCTTATCTACCATAATCCCGCGACCACGCGACTGTTTGGCTTTTCGGCGGAGGAATTTGCTGCCGATCCACAGGGTGTCCATGCCCACATCGCGCGCGCTATCCCAGCGGAACAGTTGCAACAGATCGACCAGAACTTCCTCAAAGCATTGGATCGCAACATCATTCGGCGCGAAGATGTGTTGCTCACCCGCAAGGACAACAGCACCTTCTATGCCAGCATCTACATGGCACGCGTCAATAACGCAACGGGCAAATTGGTGGGCACAGTCGAGATCATCCACGACATCAGCCAAGAGATCGCGCTGCAAGAACAGAAAAACCGCTTCATCACCAACGCGTCACACGAACTGCGCCACCCCCTCGCCAACCTGAAAACGCGCCTGTACCTGCTGCGTCACCAACCGGAACAGCTAGACGATCACCTGGCTGTACTGGACTCAGCGACCAACGAGATGGCGCGCCTGGTACAAGACCTCGTTGAAGTCGCGGACTTCACGCGAGACGCGATCAAACTCCGACGCACGCCGACCTCACTCAGCACGGCGCTGGATGACGCCCTGCGCGCGCAAACCGCGTTAGCCGCACAAATGCAGGTGACAGTACACACCACGCTCGCCCCCGATCCGCTGCTGTTGCACGGTGATCACCAACGGCTGATCCAGGCCTTCACCCACCTGATCACGCACGCGATTCACGTCACGCCCGCGGGCGGCACCGTCGAAGTGACCACCACGCCAGTCACCGAGAATTCCGATCAACCTGAAATTCGCGGGGTCGTGGTGCAGATTCAGGACAGTGGAC
>CBEVZO010000395.1:0-4532 GCA_965554365.1 uncultured Anaerolineae bacterium | reverse complement strand
GCGCGCGGTGATGTGAACGACGTGCCGCGTTTGTGGACGTTGCTGCAAGGCGTGGACTGTGTGTATCACCTCGCGGCGCGTGTGAGTGTGCAGGAAAGCCTGCGCTATCCGCGCGACTATAACGCGGTGAACGTGGGCGGTACGGTGAGCGTCCTTGAAGCGATGCGTGATGTCGGCGTGACTCGGTTGGTGTTCGTCTCGTCCGGTGCGATCTACGGGCAGCAGAGCGCCCAGCCGGTCGCTGAGTGGATGACGCCCAACCCCGATTCGCCCTATGCCGTGAGCAAATTCGCGGCGGAGCAGTACGTGTGTACGATTGGGCGCTTGTGGGACGTGGAGACGCTGTGTCTGCGTGTGTTCAACACTTACGGGCCGGATCAGCAGTTGCCCGTGACGCATCCTCCGGTGATCCCGCAGTTTATCCGGCAGACGCTCAACGGCGGTTCGCTGGTGATTCACGGCGACGGCAGTCAAACCCGCGATTTTGTGTATATCGACGACGTGGTGAACGCGCTGGAACGTGCCGCGACGGTCTCTGTGCCGGAGTGCCAGGTGATCAACGTGGGCGGCGGTGTGGAAACCAGCATCAACGATGTAGTGCGCTTGATCGGGCAGGTGACGCAGGTCAAGCCGCAGCCGTTGCATATCTCAGACACGAATCCCGGCATTCAGCGCCTGTGCGCCGATCTGTCGCTGGCACAAAAATTCCTCAACTACACGCCCCAGGTCTCGCTCGAAGCGGGCCTGACGCGCATGGTCGAACAGGATGAACGCTTCGCGCTCAAGACTCCGGCGCATTAACTCGCCGGATTCAACACGCGGCCCAGGAACAAAATTGTGCCCGTGTGCCAATCGACAATCGCGTAGAAAAACGGGCGTGTGCAGTGGAATTCAGGTGGCGGTGGTGGTTTGATACCTGCCAGACCGAACAGTTGCACTATACTAGCCCCTGCTTCAGTGCCCTTTTCATCTACACTGATAAACGCGTGATGTCCCAGGTGTTGTAAAAACAGGTCATCCGTTGCGGCCATCCCCGAAAAATCCGCGTGCGCAGTGAACGCCAGCGGCATCCCCTGGTTGACCAATACATCCTTGAGCGCAAACGGCATTTCAAAGGAAAAACGAGGCAGCAGCAACCGGATTTGCGGGAAATCCTCTTCTTTTGTGATGGCAGTGAAATGCTGTGCGGTCAGCGTACGCTCCACCTCAAGAAAGCGGCCTGCGTCGGGCAGCACAATCACGAAAACATGACGCTGCATCGCATACGGCACTGCGAGTACCTGGAAACCAGAACCAGCCAGGTAAGGATAGAACGACTTCTTGTTCATCAGTGGCACATGCGCCTGTGTTTTGTCTAACAAGGTGAACGGGCCGTCTTTGGTATCCTTTGGTAAAAAAGCCGAAACCCAACTGTCTTTGAAATACATGGTGCAGGCAGCGGCCAGTCGTGTTAGTGGCGTGATCGCACCTGGCGGAAATCCCGATGTGATGCGCCCATTCGTTTGCTCGCTGATCCATTGGTTTGCTGATGCACGCGCTTGCTCAGGGTGCGCGGCAAAATCTACCGCAAACAACCGGCTCTGATAGTCGCGTTCCAGACACTCAAGGTAGGCTGCCTGGAACGAGTAACTATCCTGGCCCCACAACGCTGCCCCGGAGCGCAGCGTTCCTGTAACCGGCATCCTTGGGGCGGGGCCTGTGTCGGGCATAGTGTGTAAGTGTGTGTGCAGCGCCCCGAACGCCGTGTGCAGCCGATCCTGCGGCAGCGTAAAACGTGCGGTTTCCGCGATCTGTTGGGCGGTTTCGCCGCGCGCGCCCGCATAGGTCATCGCCAACGCCAGCGATATGCTGTAAGGTGCGAAAACGAGGTTTTTATCTGGTGCGCACAACGCATGATACAAATCGATAGCACATACGTTGTTCCCGGCAATGAGTGCTGTCACATCGGGAGATAGTTCCGGTTTTTCGGGCTGGGCCGACATCTGTCTGTTACTCCTACTCCGCTGGGTTCATCATGCGCCCCAGGAACAGAATCGTGCCCGTGTCCAGGTCCACCAGCGCGTAGATGAACGGGTGATCCACGAGCAGCGCGGTTTCGGGCACGCTGCGCCACTCCATCACGACCGCACTGCCTGCCGCTGCTTCGGTCCCGTGTTCGTCCACCGCGATTACCGCCTGATGCACCACCTCGGAGATATGCAGGTCCGGTGTGCCCGTCATGCCCGAAAAATCGGCGTGCATTGGATCAAACGCGTCCACCATGCCCAATGCCTGAAGCGTTTCCGGCAGCGAGAGCGACGTTTCCGTGCTGAACTTCGGCAGCATGACCCGCCCCATATCCCACACCAATTCGCCCAGCAGCCGCACGAACGTCTCCGCCTCCAACGACGCCTCGACTTCCTCAAACGCACCCGCATACGGCAAGATGATCACCATTACCATGCGTTCGTTGGCATAGGGCAGCGCGGCCATGTCATACGGGCGGTCTTTGTTGCCCGCGAGATACGCAAACTCGGCATCATCACGGGACATCAGCGGCACGGTAACGGTTGAGCCATCCAGCAACGTGAAAATTCCCGCCGCGTCTGTTTCATCTGGATTAAAGGGAAAAGCCCACGTCGCGTTGAAGTACACCGCGTTGGTCAGCACGAGCCGCGTCTGGGCGTTCAGCACGCCCGGCGCGATCAGTTCGGGGATGCGATCCGCTGTGTGTTCGGCGACCCACCCGTTGATCGTTTCGCGCGCGGCTTCAGCATCGCCCACATAATCAACTTCCTGCAAGCCTGCGCCGTAGAACGTGTTGAGCGGCTCTACGAACTCCGGCACAAATCCGAATCCCTGTTGGCCCCACAGCGCATTGACGACGTGCAACGCGAAATCCGCATCGTCCATTTCGTGCAGCCGCGCATCCAACGTCTGAAATGCGGGCGGCAGCCGTTCTGGCGGCAGCGTGTAGTGCAGGGCATGCGCCATCTGGTGCGCCGTGTTGCCGCGCGCCCCCGCAAACGTCATTGCCAGCACCTCGGAGATGCTGTAAAGCGACACGATTAAATTTTCATGCTCCACACGGAGGCTCTGATAGAGATCGAACGCGAACGCGGTATTGTCGAGCATCAACTGGCGTGCGTCTGGTGATGGCGACTGCTGCGCTGGGGCAGCGTACAGTGGTGCGCTGAGCGTGCTACTGAGCATCAGCGCCCCGGCCACCAACAGTCCAAGCAACGAAAGACGGCGGGGAATCATAGCACAGTCCTTTTCTCCGGCGGGCGGGTTGGATTTGCGTTAGATCAATTGTAGGCCTTTTTTCTTTTTGTTGCAGTTAGACCATAGTACGGGTCGTTGGGCACTGAAATTGGAAAACCTGCACGCCGCGTGCATCGCATCAAGACGAATGCCGTCACGCCAAAAAATTGAGACACCCTTAAGCAGCATACCGCACAGCGTGCAATGAAATCGATTTCTGGACTATCGCGGTGTGGGGCACATAAAAGGCAAGAACCGGGGACGCCGACCCCCGGCTCTCGTAAAAAAGGAGGAGAAGAAGAGATTTCACCCTTCGCTTGACTATATAATACCCGTGCTATCCGTCTGTTTCCTAATGCGTGAACTACGCTTGCCCTACGGAAAGCCTACGTTGGTAATGATCTTAATGGTCCGATCTTTTGCATATTACCTTATGCCCGCTTGCCTCGATCCCGCACACGGCGTTAGAATGCCCCGCGTTTGAGGTTGTTTTGTCCGCAACTTTGCATATACAGGATCGCATTGCCGCATGGACTACAACACACTTGACTGGTTGTTCGCGCTCGCACCGCTGGCGTTGGTGCTGTTTTTGATGGTGGGTCGCCAATGGAATGCCAGCCGCGCCGGATTCGCGGGCTTGGCGCTGGTGATCGCGTTGGCTGCGCTGCACTTCGGCGCAGACGTGCGCGTGATCGGGTGGGCGCAGGTCAAGGCGCTGATCCTCGCGGTGGATGTTTCGGTGATCATCTGGGCGGCGCTGGTGTTGTATTACGTGGTGGATCGCGCGGGCGCGCTGACCGTCATCTCTGATGCGCTGGCGAGCCTGACCACCGACACGCTGGTGCAGGTCTTGCTGCTGGCGTGGGTATTTGCATCATTTTTGCAGGGCGTGGGCGGTTTTGGTGTGCCGGTCGCGATCACGGCTCCGCTGCTGCTTGGTCTGGGGATATCGCAGTCGCGCGCAGTCCTCGCGCCCGCGTTAGGACACGGCTGGGCAGTGAGTTTTGGTTCGCTGGCGACATCATTCATGATGCTGCAACGCGCGACTGGCATTTCCGGCGACCGGCTCGCGCTGCCTGCGGCGCTGATGCTGGGCGCGTTGGCGTATTTGTGCGGCTTCATGGTTGCGCACGTTATTGATGGCTGGCGCGGGGTGCGGCAGTCGTGGCGCTACGTGTTGGTGGTCGGCACAGCGATGAGCAGCACGCAGTTAATCCTGGCGGTGGCGGGTTTGTGGTCACTGGGCGCGATTGGCGGCGGGTTGGCGGGGTTGGTCGTGTCGGTGATCT
>CBEVZO010000394.1:0-4541 GCA_965554365.1 uncultured Anaerolineae bacterium | reverse complement strand
CTGCACGGTGTTTGCCCCGTCCACCGTCGCGGCGTCTTCCATATCGCGGGGGATCGTCAGGAAAAACTGGCGCAGCAGGAAAACGTAGGCCGGCCCCCAGGCGGTCCAGGCCGGGAGTGTGAGCGGGCCGTAGGTGTTGAGCAGGCCCAGTTCGCGCCAGACCAAAAAACCTGGGACCATGGTCAGCGTGTGCGGGATCAACATTGAAGCGAGCATGATGAAGAAAATGGTGTCGCGGCCCTTGAACCGGAACCTTGCGAAGCCATACGCGACCACCGCCGCGCTGAACATCTCGGCGAACATTGCCAGCACGGTGATAAACAGTGTGTTGCCAATGATGCGCCAGAATGTCAGGCCCGGCGCGATGCTGCCGAGCTGCTCCCAGGATTCCCAGTAGTTTTCGGGGGCGATGGGGTTGGGGATCCACTTTGGCGGCGAGATGAATAACTGCTCCTCGGTCTTGAGCGAGGTCGATATCATCCACATGAAAGGAATCATGATCAATGCCAGGCCAAACAGGAGCAGGGCGTAGATGATGATCCGGCTGATGAAAAAGTTGATCTGTTTTCGTCGCTTATCGCGGAACACGGATGTGTGTATAGTTGTGTCAGTCGCCATCTATGCCTCACCTCCCGTTTGCTCTTCGCGCGCACCCTCATAGAAGACCCACGCTGTCGATGAACGAAACACGACCAGGGTCAGCGCGATGATCATCACGGCGTAAATCCAACCCACCGCTGATGCGTAGCCCATGCGCCCGATATTGAATGCTTCGTCGTAGATGAAATAGTTTACGAACCACCCGTCGGCTTTATCGGTGGGAATGAACGCTTGCTCGGTGAAGAGTTGCAGTGCGCCAACCGTGCCCATGATCAGGTTGTAGAACAAGGCAGGGCTGAGCATCGGGATGGTGATGCGCCGGAACTTGGACCAACTGCCCGCGCCATCGATGGCGGCAGCTTCGTAAAGGGAAGGCGGGATGTTTTTCAACGCGGCCAGCAGGATCACCGTGTTCGCGCCGAAGACGCCCCATAGACTCATGATGATGAATGAAGGGAGTACGAGATCTTTGTCGGTAAACCAGCCGAGATTGTCTGAGCCGGTCAGATCGTAAATCGGTCCCAGCGCCCAGTTGATCAGGCCGCTGTTGGGCGCAAACAACCACCACCAGAGCAATGCAGTTGCCGCCGCCGGTAAGACGGCTGGTAGATAGTAGAGCGTGCGCCAGATGCCTACCCATCTGATTGCCTGGTTGAGCAGTAGGGCTACCCCCAGGGCCGCGAGCAAACCCAGCGGGATCGAGAAAACCGCATAGCGGAACGTTAACCAGATGCCTTTCCACAAGAACGGGTCTGCGGCAGCCAGTACATAGCGTGTGTCGCCAATGACGATTGAGTCTAACTCGCGATAGCGCACGATCGTCGGACCTTCGGCCTCCAGCCGGCCCAGTTTGGCAATCGAGACGCGCTCGTCTTTGTCAAACTCGACAATCTTGAACGACAGCGCGCGCTTGTAGTTAAACAGCGGGTCTTCCATCGCTTTTGGTTTGTCCCACAGAATCTTGTATTCGGTGAAACCCAGGTAAAACGACAGCAGAATGGGGAACGCAGTCAGACAAATGCGGCCTACGATCCAGGGCGTGATCAGCGAGAACCCGGTTGCGGCCTCGTGTTTGACACCAAATAAGCGCAGGATGCGGTAGGTGCCGTAAATGATCAGGGCCAGGGCTACAGCCACCCCGACATAGCGCAGAAATGTTGGGTAATATGAGTTAAAGGCTCCAGGGTCCATAGTGTGAGCCTCCTCCATGCTCTAAGTGGTCTGTGAGGCAAGCAGGAGCGGGGTGAGCCGCTCCTGCTGGTTACGTGGACGTGGTTAGTGTGATGCTTCTACTGGTTGGACGCGAGAATGTCTTCGAGCAGGATGCGGACATCAGGCGCGAGTACTTCGGCTTCTTCGTCGCCGTGGAGCACGGGGTTCACGAACTCGCCGCGCCAGGTGGACCACATGAACTCATCGAAGCCAGCGAACATCGTGTAACCGCGCATGTACGGCAGCGCCGCGACGATGTCTGCCGCGGTGTCCACCTTGTACGGCATCGATTCGATCAGGAATTCAGCCGTGCCATGGGAGATACGCGGGGACGGCTTCCAGTGGTGGACGCCTTCGGTCAACAGCACCAGTGCGTCGTATGCTTCCTGCGGGTGTTCGGTGTCGGCATTGATCGCGGTGTGCGCGATCCAGGCGTAGGTGGTGTTC
Organism: uncultured Anaerolineae bacterium; assembly: GCA_965554365.1. GTDB lineage: Bacteria > Chloroflexota > Anaerolineae > Aggregatilineales > Aggregatilineaceae > CAYRNY01. Next base: position 2,282 of record CBEVZO010000394.1, on the reverse strand, counting down.
TCGCCACCAGGACCCTGGGGAACCATCGAGACGCCCACTGTGCCCGCGGTGCTGTTTTCGTATTCGTCCGCTGCGCCGCCCATAAACATCGCCACGCGGCCCGCGCGCATCATCGCTTCAAAGCCTTCTTCAGCGATGATCTCTTCCGGCACACAGCATTCCGGGTTCCACACCATACTGGCCCACATCTCGATGCCCGCGATCACTTCTGGCGAGTCGATGGGTGCTTGCGTCAGATCCTCGTTGACCATATCGCCACCGTAGGACCAGACCCAGATTTCAGGGGGAGGCCAGCCGTCGAGGAAAGTCGCACCATAGTGAGCTTCGTTCGTCAGCGCCACAGCTTTCGCTCTGAAGTCCTCCCAGGTCCAGTCCGGGGTGGGGTATGCGACACCCATCTCGTCAAAGATGTCTTTGTTGTAAAAGACCACTACCGGCTGCGCGATCCAGGACAGGCCGTAGACCTGGCCGTCAATGACGCCTGTGTCCCATACGCCGGGGTAATAGTCGTCGATGTTGGCGGCGTCGCGGTCATCGGCAGCCAGATAGTCAGTGATATCGAGCAATACACCGTCATAGGCCCATGACATATGACCCTGATCTAACCAGAACAGATCGGCGGCTTCGCCACCAGCGATTGAGGTCTGCAGTACGGTGTAGTAGTCCGCTGGTTTCGGTTCGTAGATGATCTCGAAGTCGTCTTGCATGGCGTTAACTTCGTCCACGATGAGTTGGAACTCGGCGGCTTCGTCTACTCCCGCCCAGTTGGTGATGCGCACTGTCACTTTGTCTTGTGCGTTGCTGAATGCGGTCGGCACAAGTGCCAGGACCAGCGCGATCAGCAGTGCAATCCGCAAATACTTAGTCATTTGGTACTCTCCTATCGTAATGCTCAACTCTAACTTGAGAAGCGATGTTTAAGCGGTCTTTGTGTGTGTCGGTAGCCTATTCCTTTCTACTCGTAGGGGTCCAACAACTACACTTGAACTCCGAAAAGGAGCTAACTTTCGTCGATGGCGTAGGTTTGTTCTTCGCCAGGGGGACAGCCGCACGAGGCACGCACAACCAACTCTGTGCCCAAGCGGAGTTGGAAGCCGGGCGGCGATTCTCGCTCGAATTTGTCAATCAGGTGACGCACCGCCTGGATGCCGGTTTCGTATTTGAACATGCGCACGGTAGTCAGTGGCGGGTCGTGGAGGGGGGCATAACCGGTATTGTCAAACCCGGTGAATGCAATATCTTCAGGGACGCGGCAGCCGTGTTCTTTACAGGCGCGAATCGCACCAAAGGCTGTCGCATCATTGACGGCAACAACGCCCTCGATATCGGATACACATGCCAGGGCTTCGTGCATCGCCGCGTAGCCCATCGGCATCGTAGTGTCTTCCGTGAATATGATGTGCGGCTCCTGGTCGATCTCCGCCAGCGCTTTTTCATATCCCTGGCGGCGTTCCCGGCTGCTGAACCAGTCCGATGGGCCGGACAGAAACACCAAGTTACGCAGTCCATGCTCGCGGATCAGATGCCGCGTGATGCTATAGGTCCCACCTACGTTATCACACACAATGGAGTCAATCGCGGTTTTTTTGAGCAGATTATCGACTAACACCAGGGGGATATTGCGGTTGTGGACTTGGATGATGAATGGTGCAGTGAATGCAGGTCCGACGAGAATCACGCCATCGACGCGCCCCTCGTGGATTAGGGGCACGCGCGAAATATCTTGCATCATGTCGTTGTCAACAAAGGTGGTGATGATGTGATAGCCCCGCTGACGCGCCTCAAAGTCAACGCCCTGGAACATTTCATCGGGGAAGTTGGAGATCGGACGCTGCGGCTCGCGTTTGTAGGTAATCAGACCGAGGGTATAGGTGCGTGATGTTGCCAACCCGCGCGCCGCCATGTTGGGCGTGTAGCCCATTTTTTGCGCAATCTGCAAGATACGTTCGCGGGTTTCGGGATTGACCCCGTCGCGATCATTCAACGCACGCGAAACGGTGGCAGTAGAAACGCCTGCTTGTTCAGCAATAGTTTGCAAACTCGGCTTCATGCACCCAAACCCTCAAAAGAACATTTTTTGGAAATAGTCTGGATCGTTTGGCAGTGCAACGGCATTCTGAAAAATCGTTGCAAGCGCTTGCAATCAGAATACAACTAAATCCGAAAAGTGTCAAGGTAAGTCGGAATCTGGTGCGATCTGCGCACTTAGTGGCCAGGGAACGTAGGCGGGTTCTGTTGCAAAAATCTGCGAGCAGTTACTCTCCTGTCACTACTCGCATGAT
>CBEVZO010000393.1:0-4569 GCA_965554365.1 uncultured Anaerolineae bacterium | reverse complement strand
TATGCAGGCGACCCCACCCCAGCCCTCTGGCGGGGAGGGAGTTAACGCGTGTACCGCGCCCCCTCTCCACCGCGTGGAAAGGGGGCGCTGAGTTGTTTAGTGCCCAATCGGTGATTTGTCGGGAGGATTCGCGCTCGCCTGGACCGCGTAGGCCAGGGCGGAGTCGTAATTGCTGAAGATTTGCAGTGCGAGATCCCCGTACATGCCGCTCGCCAGACTCCCGACAGCTTTGCGGATCAGTGGGTTGTGGGTGACGATCAAGATTTCGCGAATATTCGGGTGGCGCAGGAACGGCTGCTTGCCAAAGGCGACTTTGGTCAGGCTCAGCAGGAGATCATCAATGTGGATGCGCGCCTTGCGCATATCGGCGATGTAGAAGGTGGGTTGTGGCTGCGTGTCCAGCACGGTGGTGGCCTGCTCGATCATGACTGGCAGCGCCTCTTTGAGCTTGAACTGTGCAGATGGTTGGAAGACGATGATCGGGTGATCCGGGAGAACAGTGATCTGGAAATCCATGAGCTTATCCCTGCGTATAAGACTTTGATGATGTAAGTGAGTATAGCACCAGTGTAAACGTTTATGATTTAAACGGGATTAAAACATGACGTGCTATGTGAATTCGATAGTTCTCGGCCTCACCCCCTAAATCCCTCTCTCCATCCGAGGCATTTTGTTGCGCTGGCGCGCAACGAAAATTATGGAGAGGGGGACTTGATCCCGCATTCTGTGCCACAAACCGGCAAAATCGGAATAAACGTCATTTTTGCCAAAGCAGGCGCAGCATAGGGTTTGTTTTGTTGCTAGCGCCCCCCCCCAACTACTCCGCGTTACAACTTCGATGTGGGCGGGGGTTCTTTGCCGCCGTCGGTGCGCAATGCACGGATCACCTGTTCAATCGCGCGCTCAAAGATGGCATTGTCTATTTCCCAGCCTTTGAAATCGGCAGCGATCCGGGATTTTATCTGGCGCCTCTTGCCACTGGTGAACGCAGCATCAAATAGGTAGCCATCAAGGTCGAGCGGGATTAGCGCCAGCACTTTGCGCTCACGGTCTTTCATCAACTGGCGCTCTTTCTCGAACGCGGTATCGACTTCATTGTCCACCCACCAACTCGTGAGTGATGCTTTTGATGCACACAGCAGCACCTTATCCCACAGACGAATGCCGCGCTCTACTTCCTGGTAGATGTCGTCGCCGGGGAGCATCTGTTTCTCATCCAGCCAACACCGGATGCCGCGTCCTTGCAACGTATCATGGACCCGGCGCGCGAAGGACTTGTCGGAGTGGCTATAGCTGATGAAGCAGGAATAGAAGTCAATCGGCTTACAAGTCAACGAGGGGATAAATGTGATGAAGTCTTCAGGAACACCACATCCGCGCAAGAACACTTCAGGGATGTGGCCTTTTGATTTGTATAGGGTGTCAATACCAACGGTACTTGGGCCATGATGCTGGATAGTGTCCAGGCCGATGGCCGGGGATAAATCCAGGTCTGAGAACTGAGTTCCATCACAACTAGCTCCGCTCAGGACCGCCCCGGTCAGGTGCGCCCCGTACAGGTTCGCCCTGCGCAGGTTCGCCTCGCGCAGGTCCGCCCCGCTCAGGTCCACCCCGCGCAGGTCCGCCCCGCGCAGGACCGCCCCGCTCAGGTCCGCCCCGCTCAGGTCCGCCCAGCGCAGATTCGCCCTCCACAGGTTCGCCCCGCTCAGGTGCGCCCCGCGCAGGTCCGTCTCGCTCAGGTGCGCCTCGCTCAGGTCCTCCCCGCGCAGGTGCGCCCAGCGCAGGTCCGCATCGCGCAAGTTCGCCTCGCGTAGGTTCGCCTCGCGTAGGTTCGCCCCGCTCAGGTGCGCCTCGCGTAGGTCCGCCCCGCGTAGGTCCGCCCCGCGTAGGTCCGCCCTGAACGGGTTCACCCTCCGCAGGTTTGGGCGAATATCAGGATTTTCTTCCCGCCACGCATTCCACGTTTCAACACCCTGTTTGAGTAGCGCTAAGTGCTTCTCGTTTGCCATTTAAGCCCCCTATCGTTGCGCACCAAACCACCTTAATGATAACCCCCATGCTGCGACTGAGGGAAAATCAACGAGCGCCGTTCCTGGGGGAGGGCGCTCGCTTGATTGTGCAGCACAGGGGAGGTCACAGGCTAACGGGCCAGCACATCCGCCATCGCGATGTATTCGGGATTCACTGCACGCTGCTTGTCGACCGCGTCTTCGATCTTCACTGTGCCGATGTCGCGCCCCTCCAGGCCGACCATCAGCCCGGATTGGCCCTCGGCCAGCAGTTCCACCGCGCGCACCCCCATGCGTGTCGCGAGCAGACGGTCGAAGGCGCTCGGTTTGCCGCCGCGCACCACATGCCCCAGCACGGTCATGCGCACCTCGAAACCGATCTCGTGCTGTTCGAGATATGCGGCGACCTCATTGATGCGAGGCGTTGCGCCCTCCGCGATCACGCCCATCGCGTGACTCTTGCCCTTCATGTACGCGTCTTCCAGCGCTTTGCCGATTTCTTCGAGGGTGGTGGGATGTTCGGGAACCATGATGAACTCCGCGCCACCGAGAATTCCGCCAATCGCCGCGAGATAGCCACAGTTACGGCCCATCACTTCCAGCAGGAAGCAGCGTTCATGACTGCTGGCGGTGTCGCGCAGTTTGTCGATAGCGTCGAGGATCGTGTTGAGCGCCGTGTCCACGCCGATGCTCATGTTCGTGCCCCAGATGTCATTGTCGATACTGCCGGGGATACCGATCACCGGGAAACCGAGTTTGTGCAGCGTCAACCCGCCGCGCAGACTGCCGTCGCCGCCGATTATGACCAGGCCGTCGATGTCGTGTTCGTTCAGACGGCGCAGGCCGCGCTTCTGGCCCTGCGGCGTGCGGAATTCCTGGTTGCGCGCGGTTTGCAGGATCGTACCGCCGCGCTGAATAATCCCGCTCACGTCGCGCGGGGAGAGGCGCTCGAAGTCACCTGCCAGCAGACCGGAATAGGCCTGCCGGATACCGTACACTTCAATTCCTTTTGAGGCTGCCGTGCGTACCACAGAGCGAATCGCCGGGTTCATGCCAGGGGCGTCGCCCCCACTGGTCATGACCGCAATACGATGCATAGTTGTCATCATAACGGCTCCTAAAGCTGAGCGTAGAAAAACAGATGATCAGGTGTTTGTGCGCGCCTGTCAAGGCCAAGTTATGCACAGCCGCCCGATACCACGCCACCGATTATACCGCCTCTGCCGGTAAAACAATTTATTTTTTGTTAATCTTGACTGACTCTGCGAGCCGGTCGAGTCGCCCCTTGTACAGGCCCTTGAGTTCCTCGTTGATGGCGAGTGTCCATGTCAGGGCCGTTGTGTCATCTACCGGAGTGACGAGTGTCACATGCCATTCCTCAACCGGCGGATCGAAAGACTCGAAAACCGGCGTGGTGCTGGGGTGCGGGAGCAACTCATCCTGCCGATAACCGCACAGGCCGTTGTCGTACTCGTACACGGCGTTGATGTTCGGGTTGGCGTCCGCACGTGCGTGGACTGCCTCGCATGTATAATCACCCAGCATCGTGTTATCCTGCACAAACACGATCTCCCGGCCATTGGTATAGAGCAGGAAGGGGTTCACATCCAGAATCACGGGCACGCCCCACGTCTCGAAATCTTCCCAGGCGCGATTGGTATCCTCAAACGCCACTGTCGAATCGAGCGCGTCACGCCAGATCAACCACATATCATCGGTATCGGTGACGAGATACCATGAGCGCGGCGCTTCCATCTCGATCTCGTACTGATTTGTCTCAAACTTGATCGTTTTGGTCCCGAATTTGCCGGGGAGTACCGACGCGGGAATGTCCAGGAAATACAGGCTGAAGTTGCCGTAGCTCAACCCGGCGCAGGCCAGCGCCGGCAGCACGATCAATAGCACGAGCGCCACGAGGCAGCTTTGCCAGCAGCCGCTACAACCAAGACATCCACAGCCCGGCAACGCACAGCCCAGACACCCACGTCTGCCGCGCCGTTCGATCACGCGCTCGCGCTCGATGATGCGCTCTGGTGGCGGCGGTGGCGGGGGGGAATAGGCCGGAAGTTGGCTCCCTGCGCCCTGCACAGGACCGCTATACGGCTGCGACTGTGGCAGTGGCGACTGTGACGGTGACGGCCCTGGCTGTGGACTCTGTGGCGGCGGTGATTGGTAGCCGTAGGGCTGCGCGGCGGGCGGCGGAGTCTGCGGTGGGGCTTGTGGGGGCGCGTAGCTGCCGGGCGGACTCTGGCTCCCGAACTGGCGTTGGAAATCGTCGAGCAGTTTACGCGCCTGCGGATGCTGCGGGTTGATGCGCAGCACTTCGTTGAGCGCCCGCTGATATTCTGCCTGGTCAGCGGCGACCGAGGCCAGCCACAGCCACGCGACTTCATGATCCGGGTTGGTCTGGATGAACTGCCACAGCAGTTGGCGCGCTTGATCCCGCTGCCCGGACTGCGCGAGTTCGACGGCTTGGTGTAATTGGGACGACTGTGAGGACATGCGGTTTGCCTCTCCTGGGTGTGTTGCGGTCACACCTGCATTATGCTTCAAGGTGGGT
>CBEVZO010000392.1:0-4574 GCA_965554365.1 uncultured Anaerolineae bacterium | reverse complement strand
CGGCGTGGTGACCCCGAGTGCCTGGGCAAGGATTGTAACTGTTGATCCCAGGTCATATCCGTTGTCACAGTTGGGTGGCGACCGGATGATCTGAGCTTGTCCGTTCCCAGACCACGTCAGCGTGACGAAGTAGCATTCATCGTCGTCATCATCGTCACCGGGCGGCGGTTCGGCGCAGGTGCGCGGGTCCCAGACACATTCGCCATCTGGCGTGGTGATGCATTCGTGTGTGGGATGCCCGCAAGTGTCGCATGATCCACACCCTTCCCAGTCGTCATCGTCATCACCATCGTCGTCGTCGCCGGGATCACCGGGGGGCGGGATCACCGGCGGGGGTGTGCCTTGCACCAACGCGGGGCAGTCGCCAATTTCCTCAACCTCGCTAGCAGGGACCCACAACGCATTCACTGCTGCGTGACCCGCGATCTGCGTCTTGTCCAGCTCGTACCATAGCTCGCCGCTGGCATCTGTGAACTGCGATATCACGAAAAAGTCCTGATTCGGCGGCAAACTCGTGAACTCGCCGCGATGCCAGCCGGGACCCACGCGCATCGCGACATCGTTGTTCGGGGTGCGGATCAGGCACGGCGCACCGGCTACGTTCACCGCGCGCCAATCGGGATCGTAATCTACAGCGGCGTCTTCCGTCAGGCGGAACAGGTAACCGGCTTCCACGTCGATCACGTACAGATCAACGATGCTGGTCTGCTGCGACGCGTGCGCGATGTACCTGCCATCCGGCGACCAGTCAGTCGAGGTCAGGATGTCGCTTTGCATGGTCAGGCGGTTGGGATTCGGACTCGACGGCGGCATGGTGTAGATATCGGCCAGTGCATCGCGCTCAATGGTGACGCTGAGCAGCGCACCGTTGGGTTTCCACGCGGGATGCCAGCCGTTCGCGCCGAACAGGTCGGTGATCTGCTGGGGCGCGCCGGAGCCAGCAACGTTGATCAGGAACAGTTCAAACGTCCCGCCACGATTGGACACAAACGCGATCTGCGTGCCATCGGGCGACCACGCGGGCTGTTGTTCCTGTGCAGGATCAGTGGTGATGCGGCGCGGGACAGAGCCGTCGGCGTTCATCACGTAGATGTCGGCGCTGCCGTCGCGCTCGGAGACGAACGCGATCTGTGTGCCATCGGGCGACCACGCCGGTTGGTAATCTGCGGCGGTGTGTCCGGTCAGCTTCGTGAGGTTGTCACCTGCTTCGTCCATCGTGTAGATGTCGAGGTTGCCGTCACGCGCGGTGTGGAACGCGATCAGCGCGCCGTTGGGCGACCAGGTCGGGCCGCCGTCCAGTTCTGGGTGATCGGTCAGGCGGCGCAGGTTCGTGCCGTCGGCGTGGATGGTGTAGATTTCCGGGTTGCCGTCGCGCTCAGTGGTAAAGACTACGTCCCAGTGGGCGGGCGGCGAGAAGAATGGGATTTTGCCGGTTTCGACCACGTTGACGGTTGTGCCGCTGCCGCTGGCGGGAATATCCTCACCGTTGATATTGGCGACGGTGACAGACGCGACATCGATGGCGGCTGTACCGGGGATCAGCCCGCCGACTTCCAGCCGGAACAGAATCGTCTCTGCGCCGGGGGGCGGGGGTTGCATGGCGGCGGCAGCCAACGAGACTGTGCCGCGCCCATTGTCGATGGCGTTGACGGGGCTGAACACTTGATCGCCGAGGAAGGGGCCGGCCTCCGCGCTGTGGATGCGGATCAGGTCGCGGTCAAACGTCAATTCGACGGTGAATGCACCACACCCTTCCGCCACGCCGCAGGCGATACGTGCTTCGACGAACGCGGTGTCGCCTACGCCCACGTCGGACGGCGCTAGTGTCACGGTGGTGGTGCCCTGCGCGCTGGTCAGGGTGGGCGGCGGCCCTACTGCGGGCAACAGCGCCACCAGCAGCGCCACGAGTACGACTAGATAGTGCGTTTTTCTCAACATCTATTTGCTCCTTGTATCCACCAAATAAACAACTGCGTGAACTCATGTTGCGTCATGACTCAATCGGGGTGTCAGAATGTGAGTTGATCGAACCAGGTAGTGTTGACATTTTCACTTTGAGGTCCCGGTTTTGTAGTTTTTCGATGTGGGCTGTGATCTTGTCGCGGGCCGCTTCAAACTTGAGTATGCAGGTGTGCCGTGACGCTAACGCGGGACCGGTGCCGATCATGCGGTCCAGAAATTTCGTCAGTGCTGCCTGCGCATGGCAGTGATCAAGCACCGCCCACATAGTGCCGGTGTCGATCTGAAAAAACTGTGTTGTAGCGTTGTGTGTCTTGCCATACCACCGCCACCCGTATGCTGAATGCTTTTCGACGGTGCTACAAAACAAAAAGAATGGTCGTACGCTGCTCATGGGTACGTTGAGGGTGCCACGCGTCTCCTTGATGTATCTATAATCGCGACGCTGAACTAAGACAGAAGACCATAGCAAACAAAGCAGTGTATGTTTACTAAAATCAGTGTAAGCAACTCTCCATATGCCTGTCAAGCGGTCCCCTGTCACGGAAATAAAAACGGGGTTAAAGCTCATAAAAAAAGGTTAAAAGCCGGGGCCGGCACGCGACACGTTGTGCGTGAACCAACTAGAGGTTGACTCCCTGTGCGGGGTGCGCTACAGTCCAAAATCATAAGAAACACCGATTGGCTTTGTATTGTGTGGTGCTGGTGAGGACAGATAGACGATGAGCATTCGTTTTGGAACTGACGGTTGGCGCGCGGTGATCGCGGATACGTTCACCTTCTCGAATCTGCGGCTGGTGGCGCAGGCCGTCGCGGATTATGTGAATAATGACCTGGTGAACGGCGATGAACGGGGCACGAAACTGCCGGAAGTCGTGGTCGGATTCGATACGCGCTTCCTGTCGGATCGCTTTGCGGCGGAAACCGCGCGTGTGCTGGCCGCAAACGGGATCAAGACCTGGCTGGCGCGCACGGATTCCCCGACTCCCGCGATCAGCTACAACATCCTGGCGAAACAGGCGGTCGCGGGCGTGGTGATCACGGCCTCGCACAATCCGCCGCGCTATAACGGGTTCAAGCTCAAGGCGGGCTATGGTGGGGCGGCGCTGCCGCAGCACAGCCATGTGGTCGAGCGGTATCTCGACGAAGCGCAGCGTCAGGCGCGCGGCCCGAACTTGATGGACTATGATCGCGCGATTGAGCAGGGCTTGATCCAGCGTTTCAACCCGACCAACACCTACTACGAACATCTCGAAGGCCTGGTGGATGTGGACAAAATCTCGTCGGGCGAACTCACGATTGTCGCGGACCCGATGTACGGCTCTGGGCGCACGGCGATCCGCGCGATTCTGTCGCGCACGCGCTGCACAGTCCACGAGATTCGCGGCGACATGAACCCCGGTTTTGGCGGTATCCACCCCGAACCGATCCGCAAGTATCTGGATATGCTGGCCGCGACGATCAACAACCTGCACGCGGACGTGGGTGTGGCGACCGACGGCGATGCGGATCGCCTCGGCGCGATGGATGGGCGCGGCAACTTTGTCGATCCGCACACGATCATGTCGTTAGCGGCGCGCTATCTTGCGGAACGGCGCGGCTGGACTGGCGCAATCGTGAAGACGGTCAGCACGACGATGATGATCAACCGCATTGGTGCGCGGTACGGGCTGCCGGTGCATGAGACGCCGGTAGGCTTCAACCATATCGCGGATCACATGATGAACGGCGATGTGCTGATCGGCGGTGAGGAATCCGGTGGGATCAGCATCAAGGGTCATATCCCCGAAGGCGACGGTATTCTGATGGCGCTGCTGCTGCTGGAAATCATCGCGGACGCGGGCGTGCCGCTGGTTGAGATCGTGGCGGATTTGCAGGCGGAGTTCGGCCCGACGTGCTACGAGCGCACCGATTTCCATCTCAAGAAGCCGGTCCCGAAGGCGGAAATGGTCGCGCGCCTGGAAGCTGAAGCGCCGGGATCGATGGCGGGGCAGGGTGTGCGCGAAGTGCATACATTTGACGGCATCAAGTTCGTGCTGAACGACGATAGCTGGCTGCTGATCCGGCCCAGCGGCACGGAGCCGGTGCTGCGTGTATATGCGGAAGCGCCGGATCAGGGCATGGTGAAGGAACTGCTCGCTGCCGGGCGCGCGTTGACTGGGCTTGAGGATTAACAACGCCGATCAAAAATCAAAAGCGGAATGGGACACGGATTAACGCAGATAAACACGGATCAAAACCAAAGACAACGCAAATTTGTGTGTCAGTGGTGATCCGTGTCCATGATGTTATAGCGGGTTGAAACTATGCGGCGGCGTGTGATCGGGGAGTGACACGATCCAGGCCGCCGCGTTTGTGTTACCCAAACCGACCCGAAAACAGGATGAGCGTTGCCAGTTGCAGCAGCGCCAGCATCGTGAGCGCGAGTCGGGCGGGGAATTTGCTGGAGTGTACGGTCATGAGGGACCATCCTTCACATTTTGTGATCGTGTTGGTCAGATTATAGCAGCGATTCGTGAAGAATGTAAATGAGCGTATGGTGAGCGCGTGCGCAAGACGGCCTCACCCCCCAGCCCCCTCTCCACGCGTGGCTAATCATTACCCACATCTTGAGA